>DMIX01000374.1 GCA_003451975.1 Propionibacteriaceae bacterium | reverse complement strand
ACCTGGTCCCCTGTGAGTCGGTCTACACCAGCGAGCGCAGGCTGATGATGCAGGACGCGCGCGATCAGGTCGTGCACGAGTATCACAAGGAAGGGCTCGACCCCGCCGCCGAGTTCACCGAGCCGGAGGATCACGTGGCAATTGAGCTGGCGTTCATGAGCCACCTCTGCCAGAAGGCAGCGGACGCAGTCGAGCGCGAAGACAGCCGGCAGGCTGCCTACTACGTCGAACAGCAGCGGCGCTTTCTGACCGACCATCTCGAGGTGTGGGTGCCACGTTTGTGCGACGATATCCTGGGTCTGGCTGAGTCCGACTTCTACAAGGGCATCATCATGCTCACCCAGGAACACCTGAACATGGAACAGGACGCCATCGAAGAACTTGCTTTGGTTATCGCAGCGTAACGGAATGTACCGCCGGGGGCCAGTGTGCCTCCCCGCGTGCGCTCTGGCCAGATCTGAGAATAGGGTATGACGCGTGTTTGCTTTAGGAATCAGCCAGGTCGCGGAAATCCTGGCACAATTGCAGAGTAAGGCCATTCAGGTTCACCCCGAACGCTGTGTACGGGTGCGCCACCGCAAGGCGGAGTGTACGGCTTGCGCCAATGTGTGCACGTCGGGAACCATCATCGGCGAAGAAGGGCTGCGCATCGATCCCGAAAAGTGCGCAGGCTGCGGGGTGTGCACTACCGTGTGCCCCACCGGTGCGCTCGAAGCCTCTGCGCCGTCCAATGTGCAGCTCATCGAACGGCTCCAGGGCATCGCACGCGACCGCAAGTGGGTCGCATTCACCTGCCAGCAGCATCTCGAAACGAGCGGTGAAGACCAGACACCCTTCATCCAGACTGTGTGTCTGGGCCGCATTGATGAGTCGATCCTGTTCAGCGCCGCGTCGCTCGGCATTCGTGACATTCTCATGGTCAGTGCAGCCTGCGAGACATGTCCGCGCGCGCGCGGCCACGAGGTGGCGCTGGCCGCCATCGAGAAGGCTCGCCGCCTGCTCGATCTGGTCGGGATTCCAGCACAGCTCCGCTGGACCGCTTCGCTGCCGGCCGAGTTTTCCGTTCGGGGCCGGGCGGCCGTCTCACCGGAGGCGGTGTCACGGCGGGGATTCTTCGCACTGCTTGCGCGCGAGACCAAACGAGTCAGCGCAGTCGCTGTAGATACCGTGCTGCGTAGCGCTGAACCGGACGCACTGCCCGCGCCAGGTGATCCCACCGCCGCAGTACCACCCGTGAAACGCCGCCTGCTGTTACGTGCACTCGCCCGGGCGTTGGCCAACGAACCCGTGGGCGACATGCTGTTAGATGGCACCGGCACCTGGGCGGAATACCACATCACGCAGGACTGTGCTGGCTGCCAGATGTGTGCCTACTTCTGTCCGACCGGCGCGCTGAGCAAATGGGAAGAGGACGGTGAAGTCGGGGTCCGCTTCCGCGTCTCGCAATGCACGAACTGTGGACTCTGTCGCGACGCATGCTTCAAGAAATCAGCAACGCTGGAACCGCACGTCCGTCTGCGTGATATCGCAGAGGACAGAGAAGCAATCGTGAAAATGCGGCGGCAGGATGAAGCGCCCTGGCTGCTCCCGCCGCAGGAGCGTTTGGCGGTGAGCCTGTTTGATGTCTTCGGGTCGTCCTGATAGGCAGGTCAGCACCTATCAGCTCGGGCGGTCGGGCCACGCGGCATAGCCCGCTCGACCGTGCAAAGACTATCCGGCCGGGTGTAGACAATACGCCGGATTTTGTGATATAATTGATAGTCAGTTAGAATTGATGCAAGAGCACGATTGGATGAACCGGACGCTGATAAGAGCACGTCTCCTGCCGGCTCCGAAATTGCATACCGCAACTCTCCAAGCCCCTCAGCCTAAAGTGGTGACACCATGGCTGACGGGCCGGACCGTGGGCTCTCCCAGGGGACTCCATCCGCTTGGCTGGGGTCGTGGGTAGGTTGGGAAACTGACCTGCCTCCTCGTGTTTGGAAAGGAGAGAGAAAGATGTGGTCTCATGCCTGACCATGTCTTGTTCCGGCTTGCCGGCTCTCAGTCTTTCCCGAGGGCCGGCATATTTTGTTCGAATTGGCGTACACACGAAGGAAACGTGGAATGATTCGCATCGAGGACCTGACCGTTCATTATGGGACTCGACAAGCCCTGGATAACATCACCCTCTCGGTCGATGCCGGGGACTTCGTGCTGGTCACCGGTCCTTCGGGGTGCGGCAAGAGCACGCTGGCGCGCTGTCTGAACGGCCTGATTCCCCATTCGCTTGCGGCAAAGCTCACCGGCCACGTCATCGTCGCCGGGCTCGATACGACAGAACACTCCACCGCCGATTTGGCAAGATCGGTCGGCCTGGTGTTCCAGAATCCCTCCGCCCAGTTCTTCAACCTGACTGTGGACGAAGAGATCGCGTTCGGGCCACGAAACCTTGGCCTCAGCGAGATCGAGGTCGCCGAACGGATCGAGTGGGCGCTGGAATCGACCGGGCTCACCGGCTTCGAGGACCGTGCGATCGCGACACTCTCCGGGGGAGAGCTACAGCGCCTGGCGATTGCCGCCGTGCTGGCGATGCGCCCGCGGCTCCTCGTCCTCGACGAGCCGACCTCCAGCCTGGACGTAACCGGATCTCGCCAGGTGATGCGCGCGCTCTCGCGCATCAACGAGTCAGGCATCACGATCGTCGTCATCGAACACCGGCTCGGTGTCGTCGCGCAGAACGCGCGCCGCACCATCGTAATGGACGGTGGGCGGATCGTTGCCGATGGGCTCACATCCGCGTGTCTCGGACGCCGCGAATTGCTGCGCGAGCTGGGCCTGCGCCGTCCCGCGGATGAGTTGCAGCTCGACTGGAGCAAGAACATCGAACCGGCCTCACCGCCCGCGGCACCAACGGTCGTCGAAATGCGCAATGTCTACGCCGGCTACAACGCACACGCCGTATTGAAGGGCCTGAACCTGAACATCCGGCAGGGCGAATTCGCCGCACTGGTCGGCGACAACGGCGCCGGCAAGACGACGCTGGCACTGTTGCTGGCCGGGCTCATTAAACCCAAGAGCGGCACCATCCGCATGAACGGTGGGAAAAAACTGCTCCCCGGGCGCGACGTGGGCCTGCTCTTCCAGAACCCACTGCACCAGTTGTTCTGCGAAACCGTCGAGGAGGACG
>DMIX01000076.1 GCA_003451975.1 Propionibacteriaceae bacterium | reverse complement strand
AGAACGGCCCGTCCCGATTCGGTGCCGTAATCCACGCCGATTGCGTATTTCTTCTCCCCCACATTCGCCTCCTCATCCGTTTTCTGCACAAGGCTTGATTTCACCTGCCGGCAGCAGGCACTCGAACGTATCCGCGGGAAGCAGATCGAGCTGCTCGACCACGACGTCCGCAGCAGCCAGCGCCTCCGCCGGATTCGTCGTCGTGACGGCGACACATTTCATTCCCGCACGCCGCGCTGCAACGACGCCCACGACGGCATCTTCGACGACCACACAGCGTTCGGGCGGTACGTCGAGCAAACGCGCCGTCTTGAGGAACAAAGCGGGGTCAGGCTTGCCGGCGAGATCGAACCCCGAGACCAGCGCCTCGAAATACCCACCCAGTTGCAGCGCCTCCACCAACACGGCAATGTTTTCCGGCGGGGCGGACGACGCAATCGCCTGACGATACCCCGCACGCTGCAGGCGTGCGAGCCAACCGGTCACACCGGGCAATGGCCGTGCATGACCACGCACGGCGTCGCGAAACGCCCTTTCCTTGCGCTCACCGATTTCCACCGCCAGCGCCGCATCCAGGCGCTCGCCACACAACACGGCAAGCGTTCCCGGCGTCGTCATGCCAAAGGTGCTGCGGAACTGCTCACGGCTGAACGGAATCCCGTACTCCGCGAGGACAGCGGACCAGGCAGCGAAATGGAACTCGCCGCTATCGACCAGCACGCCGTCCATATCCCAGAGAATGCCCCGGCTATCCGTCAGGGTGCGCATACCCCGGTTGCGGCCACGCGTCACAGCCCTCTGGCCAGGGAATAGTACACCTCATTCCAACGCAGCTCTTTCTTGAAATCAGAAATCTCGGTCTTGTCGGCGATCAGTGCGAATTCCATCCCCGCGATTTCGGCGAAGTCCTCCAGGTGTTCGGCGGTCACGGCCTGGCTGAAGGCGGTGTGATGTGCACCCCCCGCGAGAATCCAGCAGGCCGCGGCAACCTCCAGGCTGGGCCGCGGCACCCACACGGCACGTGCGACCGGCAATTTCGGCAACGGCGCATCGGGTGGGACAACCTCCACCTGGTTGACCAGCATCCGCAGACGATTGCCCATGTCCAGCACGGTCGCGTTCACCGCCGGACCGTTCGGGACGTCGAACACGAGCCGTACCGGGTCGTCTTTGCCGCCGATCGACAACGGGTGGACCTCCAACGCCGGCGTGTGTTGGGCGATCGATGGACAGACCTCAAGCATGTGTGCCCCGAGCACCTTCGAGCCCATCGAGTCGAAGTGATAGGTGTAGTCCTCCATGAAAGACGTGCCGCCTTTCAGACCGGCCGCCATCACCTTGACCGCGCGGACCAGCGCAGCCGTCTTCCAGTCGCCTTCGGCGCCGAACCCGTAGCCGTCGGCCATCAGGCGTTGCACGGCCAGGCCCGGAAGCTGACGCAGCGCGCCGAGATCTTCGAAGGTGTCGGTGAATGCCGTGAAACCGCCGCTGACAAGGAACTCCCGAAGGGCGATCTCCTCACGGGCGGCGTAGCGCAGCGCGTCTCGCCGATCACCGCCGGCCCGCAATTCGGGAACCACGTCGTAGCTGTCGTCGTATTCGGCGACAAGGTCGTCGACGGCCGCGTCACCTACCTGATCGACCAGTTCGGCCAACTCGTTGACCGGCCAGGTGTTCACCGACACTCCGAAGACGGCCTCGGCTTCGGTCTTGTCGCCCTCGGTGACCGCGACGTAGCGCATATTGTCGCCGAACCGCGCCACCCGCATCCCCTGGGCAGCATGCCAAGCCGCGGCCGCACGACACCAGGAACCGATCTCACGGGCCACTCGCGGGTCGCTGGCGTGGCCAACGACCGACTTCCGTCGCACCCCGAGCCGCGACAGGATGTAGCCATATTCGCGGTCACCATGCGCGGACTGGTTGAGGTTCATGAAATCGAAGTCCAGCTCGCCATAGGGCAGATCCCGGTTGGCCTGGGTGTGAAAATGCAGCAGTGGTTTGCGCAGCGCCGAGAGACCCCGGATCCACATCTTCGCCGGCGAGAAGGTGTGCATCCAGGTGATGACACCGATGACCGCAGGGTCAGCGTTGGCGACCCCCAAGGTCGCCACGATGGCATCTGAGTCGGTCAAGGTGGGCTTGAGCACCAGCCGCACCGGAATGTCCGAGTGCTGAGCGAGCATCCCCACCACCTGGCGGGACTGCTCGGCGACCTGTCGAAGGGTCTCCTCACCGTACAGGCCCTGGCTACCCACCAAGAACCAGACCTCGAGGTCCGACAAGACCGGCACCACTGTGTTTCCCTGCATGATCAGAGCAACTTTCTCGTCATAGCGTTCATTGCGCGTCCACTGATGACCAACGGCGCTGGAGGCAAGGACGGACGTTGTCTATTCCTCGTGACGGATCACCGCTGATACCGCTTCAATGTTAACGGTCACATCCACAGTTCGCCACACATATTCCGTGGCAATTTCCCGAAAACGGCCTTGCGCGTGCCGACGATGCTCCAGCGGAGCGGGTCGACCACCGAAGTCAGTCAGTACCGGCTTCCATCCCGGACCGGTTCTGAGCCTCTTCGATCTCGGCGTCAGTGGCATTCCCAGCGGTGATCTCCGGAGCCTGTCCACTCTCCAGGGCACCCACCAGAGCCGAAACCTCGCCACCCACCAGGCCGAGTTGGGCGTACTGTTCCAGCCGGCTGCGGGAATCGGCGATGTCGAGATTGCGCATGGTCAACTGCCCGATCCGGTCGGTCGGACCGAAGGCGGCATCGCCGACCCGCTCCATGCTGAGCTTCTCAGGGTGGTAAGAGAAAGCCGGGCCTGCCGTATCGAGAATGGTGTAGTCATCGCCGCGACGCAGCCGCAACGTCACCGAGCCGGTGATCGCCGAGCCCACCCAGCGCTGCAAGGACTCGCGAATCATCAGCGATTGCGGATCCAGCCAACGTCCCTCGTACATCAGTCGGCCCAGCTTGCGGCCTTCCATCTGATAGCTGGCAAAGGTGTCCTCATTGTGAATAGCGGTCACCAGGCGTTCGTAGCAGATGTGCAGCAACGCCATGCCCGGCGCCTCGTAGATGCCGCGGCTCTTGGCCTCGATGATGCGGTTCTCGATCTGATCGCTCATGCCCAGACCATGGCGTCCGCCAATGGCGTTGGCGGCCAGCACCAGACCCACCGCACTGTCGAAGGTCTCACCGTTGATCGAGACCGGACGGCCCTGTTCGAAGGCCACCGTGACGTCCTCGGTGGCGATCTCCACGGCCGGATCCCAGAAGCGAACACCCATGATGGGATCGACGATCTCCATGCTGGCGTTGAGCTCCTCCAGGTCCTTGGCCTCATGGGTAGCTCCCCAGATGTTGGCGTCGGTGGAGTAGGCCTTCTCCTTGGAATCGCGGTACGGCAGGTCCCGCTCGGCCAGCCATTGACTCATTTCCGCGCGACCGCCCAATTCACGCACGAAATCAGCGTCCAGCCACGGCTTGTAGATCCGCAGCTGCGGGTTGGCCATCAGGCCGTAGCGATAGAACCGCTCGATGTCATTGCCCTTGTAGGTGGAGCCATCGCCCCAGATCCACACGTCGTCGGCACGCATGGCTCGCACCAGCATGGTGCCGGTGACGGCGCGTCCGATCGGAGTGGTGTTGAAGTACATCTTGCCGCCGGTACGGATGTGGAAGGCGCCGCACACCAGCGCGACCAGCCCCTCCTCCACCATCGCCGAGCGGCAGTCGACCATGCGCGAAAGCTCAGCGCCGTAGGCGCCGGCGCGGCCGGGAACCGAGTCGATGTCCGGCTCGTCGTACTGCCCCAGGTTCGCGGTGTAGGTGCAGGGGATGGCACCCTTCTCGCGCATCCAGGCCACGGCCACCGAAGTGTCCAGGCCACCGGAGAAGGCGAGGCCGATGCGCTCGCCGACGGGCAGTTCAGTCAAGACTTTGGGCATAACCGCGATCCTATCGGGCTGACGGCTTCGCCCTCACCTTCGCCCAACGCCGCACAGTGCCCCGAACGCCGAAGGAGCTCCCGAGATCTCGGAAGCTCCTTCGGTTACGCGTGATGAGGTCAGGGCCGGGCTTCGGCCTCCACCATCATGGCTTGCTCGTGGTCACGAACCTGCCGGTTGATGGCCGAGACCACAGCGGCCAACGAGGCCGTCACGATGGACGGATTCAAACCCACACCCCAGTAGACGTGGGCGTCCTCGCCTTCACCGACCTCGGTCTCCACGTAAGCCGCCGCCATCGCGTCGCCCCCGGAGGACAGCGCATGTTCGGTGTAATCCAACACGCGCACGTGGTGACCCAGGATCTGCAGCGCGTCCACGAAGGCCGACAACGGACCGTTGCCCTCGCCGGTGATCTCCTTGGCAACACCGTGGTCCTTCACCGTGGCGGTGACGGTGTAGCCACCGCCGTTGGAGACCGACTTGACGGTGACCAGTTCCAGAGGATCGACCGAGCCCAGGAA
>DMIX01000064.1 GCA_003451975.1 Propionibacteriaceae bacterium | reverse complement strand
ACACCACTCTGCTGGACTCCACTCCTACTCCTGCTCAGTCGGTGGCTTGCTCGGCACCGCGGAACGGTTGGGGAAGCTGGTCCAGCAGAGTCTGTTCGGGGGTGGTGACCAAGAACCCGCCGAGGTCTGTGCGCTCATAACGCACGTCGAGCTTGCTGACGTCGGTGGTGGTGAACACGATTCGGCTGCCATCGGTCATGGTGACCGGCCGGTGTTGTTCGGGTACAGCGATGACTGTCACTCCGATGGCGCGCGGAATGGCGTGGTGGCAGCGGGCGGCGCCGAGCCCGGCGGATTCAGACCCCACCTACACCGTGGATTGTGATGAGCCCCTTCGCTGACCCCTCGAACCCATTCCTAAGGAGACCCCAAAGGATGCAGCTCCGCTACTTGTCCGGCTCCAGCCAAGGAAAGAATGTGTTGATGCTGGCCCCGCAGATTTTTGCGAAATCATTCTCCACACACACATCGCGGAGTCCAGACGCACGCAACTCGAGCACAAGTCGATGATGGCCCGACGGGCGGCGAAAATCCTTTATCACCCACCGCCCGGCGCAGAACGCGTCCAGAACATCCTCAAGCTCTGCGGTACCACCACCAAGACCCATCTCCATGGCGGGGCTCGAAACTGGGTCAATACTCCATTGAATAAGGAATGGTGCCACAAAGTCTAGAGAGAGGCGACGCGCGAGACTATCGTACACAACAATTCGCTTAGCCGCAGGAATTACAAACATTCGCGCTCCCGCATAGCCGTGCACAACTTCCCGAACCTTTGCAATCAGCGCATTAGGCACATTGAACTGCACACCAGGTGCAGCCCATGTACTCCCATCGATGACTCCAAGGGCCGGCCGGCTAATCACATCCAGCCGTGTCGCGAAGCTGTCACGTGTGATCTGAGCCTCTCCTAGCAGATACGCTCGAAGGATCTGCCAGATCCGCGGTTCATCCTCGCATAGCTCGAACTCAAAACGCCCGATTCCTTCGATTAGTAAAGCTGCACGTGGCCATTCGAGCGCGACCAAGTAGATCTCTGATCCCGCGTCAGTGCGCAGAGATGCCCATCCAGCATCACCATCAGACTCTGTTGAGAGTCCCAGGCCTCTTGCAACACTCAGGAAGCTAGATTCCGCGCCCAAGAATAGATCACTCATCGCTTACACCTTGTCATACCGGAATATTCGAGTGATGCGTGAAGACATTCTTATGCGTGCCATAGCCAAGCCGGAATGTCATTTTCCCTCCGACACCGCGACTCCACCCTAACCGCACCCGTCCCCTGTTAAACTTCCCGTTCTTCCCAATGAGCTTTGATCTGACCCCGAGATGCCTGCTCCTGCCTTGGAGGGTAACCACCTCACGCGCTCCATTGGCTAACTTCCTTAAAGCTCGACTCTTGTTAGCTTTCGCCAGAAGGCCTGCGAAACGCGCGGACTTTGTCGCGCCTTTAAGACCGAGTTTCAGAAGCCCTGCAGCGATCTTTGCGCCAGGAATGAATCCCAAAGCAGCACCTGCCGCGCATGACAAACATCCATCCAAAGCATAGCTAGTGACGGCCACGGCCGTTGCAATCATGCCAATCGGCCCAGGAATGAAGCTGACCACCTCGGCGACTGTGGCAAGCACGGACAACCAGGACAGACCGTCTAGGTCCAGTTTGTTGATGGGGTCTGCTGGGTAGGTGTAGCGGTTGTCGTTGCCGCCGGCGACGGGGTCGATGGATAGGAACCTGCCGGTGGCCGGGTTGTATAGACGTGCCCCCATCAGGGTGAGTCCGGCCAGGACACTGCCGGTGTCACGTTGTTTGGCGCCCAGCCAGCCGTAGCGCGGCTGTGTTGCGGTGGGGTTTGAGGCTTGGCCGTACTCGTCGGTTTCGGTATAGCTATCCAAGCCCGACTGTCCCAGGGTGGCTGTGGCGACAATGTCACCGTGAGGGTTAGCGAACTCGATACTGACCGTTCCCGTATCGTCGATGCTCAACCCCAGATCGCCGGTCAGATCAGCCAGATACCGCTGCCAAGTCGCGGCCCACTCGGCTTGCCCATCGGCGCGGGTCCGATACTGCGTCCAGGCAGGCGAGTCACTTTCACCGTCGTAATGGTTCAGCGTTTCACCCAACTGAATGCCATCAGTGAAGCCCTCGACCACACTGACCCGGTTGGAAGCATCGAGAGTGAACTCCTGCTTGCGGAGTTGGGCTACGCCTTCAGTGTTCGGAACGGTTTGCTCGATCGAGGCAACCATGTCGTTGGCGGCATACGTGATTGACGCATCACCAGCCGCCGCTACACCAGCCTGGTTAGTGTCACGCTTGGGCAACACCGTCGTGCGCCCCAGATTGTCGTAGCTGTAGCCACCCGTGATCCGATCGGCCTGGTCATAGGAGTAGGTCGTGGTGTTCGCTACTTCGCTGGTTTGACACTCACCTTCGGCGGTCGGTGCGTAGCTAGCCAGACTGGTCCGGTTGCTGTCGCCTTCGAAGCTGTAAACCCGCGTAGTACAACCGGCTTCGGTCGTGTCCTCCACCACGGACAGGTGTGCCCGGTCGTCATAGGTGTAGTGCCGGGCGCCTGCAGGACCGGTAGCGGTGACCACACGGCCAAGGTGATCGAAGGTTTGGCTGAACCCCGCAACCGGCGTTACTTCGCCTTCAACTAGTTGGGTGTAACTAAGGCTCGTGGGCTGACCGGCAATATTGCGTTCCCAGGTGGCTGTGTAGCCGTCAGGCAGGTTCTCACTCAACAGTGCGCCAGCACTGTCGTAGGCCCCGGTGACCACGTCGGCATCGCCTTCGGCATAGCCCAGATCAACGCGGGTCATCAGCCCGCGGCGTTCGGTGCGTCCGAGACTGTCGGTGCCGTCGTAGGTGTAGGTGTAGAGCCCCTTGCCGTCATTGAAAGTGCTCACCTGACCGGCTGCGTCGTAGCTGGTTGTCGCAGTGTTCCCGGCGCCGTCGGTTGCGGTGAGGGTTCGGCTCCAGGTGTCGTAGGTGAACTCTTCGGTCTTACCGTTGCCGGTGCTGGACATCACGGCTCCGGTTGTGGAGTCGTAGCTCGTCGTGCCAGAGATCGTGTCATGCCCGGTGAGGCTGGTGGCCGACGATGTGGCTTGGCCAAGGTAGTTGAACTCGGTGACCTCGGCTCGGGTCCAGCCGTCGGCGGTCTCCTCTGTTCGAGTAGCGGCCCCACGAATGTTGTACCCAGTTGTTGCGTTCGAAGGTATGGCGTGGCCGCTGCTGGGCTCTCCTGCCGAGTAGGTGATACAAGTACTTCCCGCCCATTCGGGGGCATTGCGGCAGGCTACAACGGGGGAGCTTGCATCAGCGGTGTAGTAGGCGCTGAGCGTGGAGTAGGTGTCGGTGCCTGCGGCGTTGCTGATCGCAGTGCCCGCCGGGGTCCGGGTCTCGACGGTCTTGCCCTCGGTGTCGTAACGGGTAATCGTTGCGGCCCAGCCAGTTCCGTCCTGGGTCAAGGTGCGGGTAGGCACTCGCAGCGTCCAGCCCGACGCGTCGCCTTCGCTGACGGGGTCGTAACGGTAACGGACCTTCTTGACGTCCCAGGTGTTGCCACTGGCAGTGGGGTCAGTCTGATCACTGACCGACGTCGACTGCTCGATGGCAAGGTTGTAGCCGCCCTCGGGCACGTCGCTTGTTGGCCGTCCTGGCATGAGTGACGCCTGGGCCTCATCGTCGTACAGGGTCTCGACCTTGGTGCGGCCCAAGGTGGTAGTGCCATCATCGAGAACAATCTCGCGCATCGGGCTGTAAATCTCTTCGACTCGAGTGCCAGCTTCGTCGTAGACGGTGATCGAGGCGTACTTGTCCGCATCGGACGCCGGATTGGGTTCGGCCATGGCGGCCTGGCGGGCCAGTGCCGACAGCGTCCAGATGCTGTTTCCATGGGCGTCGTAGCGGGTGGAGTCGATCAGCCACTCACCAGCACCGAAGGCCGCAGTGTTGGTGGTTTTGCCCGCCGCAGTGAAGTAGCTGATGCTCGCCCAAGGCCAGTCCTGCTCGGACACTGTCCAGCCTGGGGTGTGGTCGGGCCCGAACACCGCAGTGGCACCGGTTGGTGCGTCCGCTGCGGGTTGCCCCCAGGTCTCTGTGACAGCCGACGTCAGATCGGGCAGGCCAGCGCCAGAAAGAGGCACGTCGTAGGCAACCTTCCAGGTCGCCTCGCCGGTTCCCACCGCCGGGTCGAGGGCGCGTTTGACGTTGGCGAGCCGACCGGTGCCTGCTTCGTACTCCATTCGCCACGGGACCAGACCGGGGTCGGTGATCTGGGTGACGACGGTTTTGGTGTTGATCGTGGTGTATTCGTACAGGGTCTTTCGACCTTCACCCGTGTCTCCGGTGGCGTTGGGCTCCCATGCCTGGGTGAGTCGGCCTTGAGCGTCATAGCCATAGCCGGCAACGTCGACGGTAGCCATCGCTGCCGCAGCAGTGGGCTTTCCGTCAGTACCCGGCTTTGGATCCCAGGCACGGTATTGCACCTTGGTGAGACGGGCTCCGCCGTTGATGGTCTGGTAGGTGAACGTCAGTGCCCGGCAGCCGCGTTCTTGTACAGCCTCGGTACAGGTCACGCCTTGCGGAGTGGGGGCGAATACCCAGGTGATGAGCCCTTCGGAGTTGCGAGCGAAACGAACCGTGGAGTTGTCTTCGGGTTCTGTGGTCGTCGCAGTAGCCCAGACTCCGCCCATAGTGCGTTGAAAGACAGTCACCGTGCCGTCTTCCTCAGTCAGCGTGAGGGTGTGACTGATTCCGGTGCCGCCACCGGTGGTGAGCTCCAGGGTGTCCTCCATGAGCGCGGTCTCGCCCACCCCGTCATAGAAGCCTGTCCGCAGGCTGCCCCTAGTACCGGATTCATGAGCGTAAACACTCGCCTCGCCGCCCGGAGAAGTAAGCAGGAAGGTGCCATCGACGGCGGTGTTGTCAGTCACCACATAGCCGCCCAAACCCGCGCCCTGACCGGCAAAGTCAGCCGTCCAGCCGGGACCGAACACTCCCGGAGGACCGGCCTGATCGCCAGTGAGGGTCAAGTGGGTTCGCCCGAAGGTGAGATTGCCGCCGTAGCCGGGCACTGAGACGTCTGATTCGCTGACCTGGAACTCACCAGTGAACAGTGCGACTGTTCCGGACCCGACTTCTTGAGTCGGGTACGAGCCTCCAAATGCATGGGGAATCAGGATCACGCGACGTAGCGGAGAACTGTTGGTGACGCCGCCGCTGTAGGTAAAGACCACACGCAGCTGCACCAAGGCAGGCACACTGATCCCGTTTTCAGCCGAAGCATTCCACGTCAGCAGCGGCGTCGCCGACTGCCCTGCGTTTGTCTCCACCGTCCCGGTCCAGGCCGCTCCGGTAGCCTTCAGCCGAACCTGGCTCGCAGTGGTCCATCCGGTGGTGGTGTCTCCGGCCACATCGGGGGCGTAGCGCCACTGGAGAACGGCCGAGGTTGCACCGCCCGGCCCACTGGCTTGGACGGGGAAGGTCGACGTTGAGCGATCGTCGGGCGCGGGCAGGCTGACGCTGGCGTCGCCCAAACCGAATGCGTAGTTAGCAGCGTTGGACACCAGGCCAGATGGGCCTGCAGCCCACGCGGCGATCGTGTGTCCGCCCGCGCTGTTGGGCACCGTGATGCTGCGAGAGGCCACCGCCGGGTCAGCGGATTGGGTGATGGCCGCTTCACTGATCGCCCCACCATCGACTTGGTAGCGAATCTTCGAGGGTGCTGAATATCCGGAGCCCGCTGCACTGATGGTGCAGCTGATCGTCGAGGCCGGAACCTCGCTAGACCAAGACCCATTGTCATACGGCGCCGGGCAACTGACGACCGGCACAGCTGGCTTCGCGGCGGCTACCCGCATCTCCTTGCGGGATGTCCACCCCGAGGCCAGGTATGCGTCGAACGAGCGGGCTTGGATCCACACCTTGGATTCCGCCGCGAGCGCCGGGGACAACGTACATGAGGCACTCGCGCCACCTGTCACGTAACCGGTGACGCACGACGCCACCTTGCTGCCGCCACTGGCAGCGGACCAGGCTTCAATCTCCGCTCTCACTGTGTTGGCATCTGCATCGGTGCCGGTGGTCACCTTCATGGCAGGGCTGGTGGTGGCAAGGTAAGGAACGTTCGAGAAGACTTGATAGCCACTCACCGGCAGAAGTGTCGACACCGAAGGTGCCGCGGGGGCCCGGTCGTAGGTCCACACCAGACGAGGTGGATGCGACGATGCCTCTTTGGAGTTGAACTTCTTGTGTCCCTTCGGCTCACTCTCGGTGGTTGCCCGAACCATGACACCCCGCGTGGAGGTTGATTCGTTCGCCCACTTCTGCACCAAGGATGGGATCGAAACCGAAACGTAGCCGTCGGCGCACCCAGATTCGCCTTTGGTCTCCTTCGATGTGCCGTAGACGCTACGCACAGTGGGCTGAGACGCCCACCGCGTCGAGGTTGATGCCGGGTTCGAGTCGTAGGCCTTCCACTCCGTTGGCGTGCACGACCAGGCCTGATACTCCCAAAGCTGCAGCTTCGCTGACATGATCTTCTTGCCCACAAACGGCGAGCGCGAGAAGTTCAGGTAGGTGCGCATCTTGCCGCCGGCACCATCGTTGCCGATGCGCAGATTGTTCTGCGTCGAAAGATCCGTATTGGTGTAGTTGGTGTAAACGTAAGTGTCGAAGCTCGGCGACGTCGTCACCGAGGCGTAGCTCGGATCGACCGTGATCGGGAAGACACGCCCAGGATCATTCAGCCAATCAGCATCAACCGAGACACCGACCGTCGCGGCTCGCTCGCTCGCCTCGTCAACTTTCAGTTCGCCCTCGATGGCGTTCGCCGCTTCACCGGTTGAGGGGATCTCGGCCGCATCCCACACCAGCGGTGCACCAAGACGACCGGCGAGGTGCCCCTGCTTGTCGCGAATCCGAACCTCTGACTGAGTTTCATGCAGGCTTCCCTTGCGGGTGGAAAGGCCCGCCGATACGCTGCGCGTCCCATCCGACGCCTTCTTGAAGAAGGACTTCGCGGCGGCCGCGTCCTTCACGATCCAGTACCACTGAAAACCATCGGGGCGAACCTCAACACGAACGTCCACCCCGGGCTTCACATCAGCGTAGGTTGCCGTGGAACCCTCAATGACCGGAGTGGGAAGATCAGCGCCTTCGATCGGATCCAGGTTCACTTTCACCCCGGACTTCTCCTTGCGGGAGATCATCGGAGTATCAGACCCACCACCGGACAACACCATTGACTCAGGCGCCGCGCTAGGCGACACGCTTCCGTCCGCATTCAACTTCAACGTGGTGTCGATATCGCGCCAGCCATCGGCCTCAGCGGTCGCATCGGCGAATCGGACGTCACCGGTGAACTGCTCGACCAGTGCTGTGCCATCGGGCAAGACCCAGGTGCGCGAGGACTCCGTCCGCTCACTGAGCACCTCCACGCGCTCCTTCGCCAGCCGTGCGGTCG
>DMIX01000178.1 GCA_003451975.1 Propionibacteriaceae bacterium | reverse complement strand
GCACTTCAGCGACCCAGCGGTAGTCGCCGTTCTCGAAGGACTGAGCTGCCTTCGTCACCACCTCGTCGGCACCGCCCATGTATTGCACATACCGGCTTCCGGCTTCGCGAGGGGGGAGTTTCCAGAGGTTGACGGGGTTGCCGTCATACCAGCCGAGGTAGCGCTGGTAGATCGCCTTGACGTTGTGCACCACCGAGCCATAAGTCCCGCGCAGGTACCAGCGGGATTCCAGCTCGGGAGGCAGTTCGATCGCCTCGGCGATCTCAGTGGCCGTGAGGCCGGCATTGAGCATGCGCAATGTCTGGTCGTGAAGGTAGGCATACAGGTCGCGCTGGTGAGTCAGGAACTCGATCGCCTTGTCCCGTCCCCAGGTGGGCCAATGGTGAGAGGCGAACAGCACCTCGGTACGGCTACCGAAACGAAGCACCGCCTCGTCCAGATGACGCGCCCAGGCCCGCGCATCGCGTACCAGCGCACCGCGAGGGGTGAGCAGGTTGTGCTGGCTGTGGGTGGCGTTCTCCGGGACGCACAGCGCGCCGAGCTGCGGCAGGAAGAACTGCAGTTCTGCAGGTGCCTCGGTGTCGGGCGTGAGTTGGAACTCGAACTCCACGCCGTCCACCGTGATCGTGTCATCGGTCGTGATCTCGAGCGTCGGCTGGACGAACGACACCCTTCCATGCTCCGATGCCGCCTGGCCTATCCCGACACCGACGTGTCCCTTCGGCCCCCGCGGAAGACCTCTGCCGAACATGAGGTCGGCGCGTCGAGTCATGGCCGTTCCGGCATAGACATTCTCACTGACAGACTCATGGCTCATTCCTGCCGGAGCGATCACCGGGATGACCCGGGCGTCCACCTCGGCGGGAGTGAGAATGCCTCGCACACCGCCGAAGTGATCCACGTGGCTGTGGGTGTACAGCACGGCCGAGACTGCGCGCGGCCCGCGATGCTGCCGATACAAGCTGAGCGCGGCAGCGGCTGTTTCGACACTGACCAACGGGTCGACGACGATGACGCCGGTGTCGCCTTCAATGAAGGAGATGACCGAGACATCCAGGCCTCGCACCTGGTAGAGCCGGGGCACCACCTCGAAGAGGCCATGAATATTGGTCAGTTGTGAGTGGCGCCACAAGCTGGGGTGGACGGTCGCGGGCGGAGCGCCGTGAAGGAAGTCGAAGGCTTCCACATCCCAGACGGTGCTGCCGTCGGAGGCTGTGATGACTTTCGGATCGTAGGTGGCTATCAGCCCTCTGCGGGCATTGATCACATCGTCCTGGTCGGCGAAAGGCAAGGCGTTCAGCGAGGCATGGTGGCTCGCGACCACGGTTGGGCTGGCTGCTTGTGAGGCATTGGAGTCAGAGATGGTTGCTTTCATGAGGTACTCCCAAGGTGTGGGTCAGTGGAGGCTGGTCGTCAGGATTGGTGCGCCACGTCGGTGGCGCGGACAAGGTCGAGTACTTCGCCGCGGAGGTCAGCGAATCGCGGATCTGCCTTCGTGTAGTGCTGATCGCGCGGTTTCGGTAGTGGGACGTCGACAATGCGGCGCACCACCGACGGCGGCGGGCTGAGTACGACGATGCGATCGGAGAGGTAGACCGCTTCGTCGACATCGTGGGTGACGAAGAGGATGGAGACTCCAAAGCGATCCCGTAGTGGCAGCACGAGATCTTCCAGGTCCATGCGCGTTTGGGCATCGACGGAGGCAAAGGGCTCGTCCATGAGGAGCAGTTCGGGTTCATAGGCGACAGCCCGCGCGATTGCCACTCGCTGCTGCATTCCGCCGGAGAGTTCTCTGGGGTGAGCGCGTTCGCGTCCGGAGAGTCCGACGGCCTCTAGGGCTTCGCGAGCCTTCGTGACAGCCTCGGACTTGCTCAGGCCTTTTGAGCGCAGCGGCAACGTGACATTGCTCATCACGCTGAGCCATGGCAACAGCGAGCGACTGTAGTCCTGAAAGACGAACCCCACCTCTTTCGGGGGCGCGCCCATGACCGGCGATCCGTTGACCTCGGCGTGCCCGGTGGTGGGATCCAGTAGGCCGGCGACGATGCGCAACACGGTGGTCTTGCCCGCGCCGGACGGACCGACGATGGCGACAACCTCGCCGCGCTCGACGTCGAAGCTCACCCCGGTGAGGGCGACGTTGTCACCCTTCTCCGACAGGTAGGTCTTGTGGAGATTGGTGACTCCTACGATCGGATCGTTCATGACACTCCTTCGGTATCGGCCGGGTTGAGGCCCAGGTGGGCGGCGAGTCGGCGTTCGACTGCGACGAAGCCCGCGTTGAGGACGACGCCCAAGACAGCGAGCAGGACGATGCCCGCCCACATTCGGGCGTAGGCGAAGTCCTGTTGGGCGAGCAGGGTTACCGCGCCGATGCCGTTGGAAGCACCGACCATTTCGCCGACGACCATGACCATCAGTGCAGCGGAGAGGCCAACCCGTGCTCCGGCAAACACCTGGTTGGAGGCGGCGGGCAGCACGAGCTGGAGGATGCGGCGCCAGCGCGGCAGCCGATAGACCCGGGCCAGGTCGAGCAGCACCGGATCAGTGCGGCGCACGCCGTCGGCGGTATTGACCACCTGCACGAAGAACACCGACATGGTGATGACGGCCTGTTGCATGTGCGCGCCGATGCCGAACACGATCAGGAACACCGGTAGCAGAGCGACTGCCGGCATCGTCAGCCCGAAGGCGATGACAGGTTGGACGGCGGTGCCGATGGCGGGGAGCCTGCCGAGGAGAAGTCCGAGGGACACCCCGAGGATCACTCCGGCGGCATACCCGATGGCCAGATTCGTCAGGCTGGGCAGGACATCTCGGACAAAGCCCTCCCCGAACCAGAGCTGCAAGGCTGCCGCGGCGATGTCGCTCAGGCTGGGGAAGTAAGGCGTAGCGCCGGAGGTAGCCAGCTGTTGGTAACTGGCGAGGGCTAGAGCCGGCAACACCAGTGGTCCGAGCCAACGGACGGCGCGACTGTCAACGATACGGACGCTCACGGCGTCGGGGGTACTCACCGTCCGACTCGCTCCCAGGGCAGCAGCCCATGGTGGAGTCGGCCGAAGATGGCCGCGATCACCAGGCCGACCAGCCCGGTGACGATCGTGATGGAGTACACGCGCAGCACGTTGTTTCCGCTTTGGGCCACCGAGAGGATCGAGCCGAGGCCTCGCTCGCCGCCGACGAGCTCAGTCATTACTGAGACCCCGAAGGCAATACTGGCGGCGAGACGTAGCCCGCTGAGGATCACCGGTGCTGCGGCCGGAATGCGAAGCAGGAACAGACGCCGCAGCGGATCAATCCGGAAGCTGCGCGAGACATCCATGATGACCGGATCGATGGATCGGATGCCGTAGCTGGTTTGGATGAGTAGTGGCCACAGCGCACCTTGCAGGATCAGCGAGAGCTTGAAGTCCAGTCCGCCGCCGAGGAGCAGGATAGCGATGGGCAGCAGGACGATCGGCGGGATGGGGCGGATAGCGTCGATGCTCGCGGTGCACAGTCGGCGCAGCCAGGCGCTTTCGGCCAGGGCCAAGCCGAACGGAATGGCAATCGCGAAGGCGAGGAGCAACCCCAAGCCAGCCGAGGCGAGGGTTTGGCCCACGGTGGCCCAAAAACCTGGCAGGGCGAGCAACTGTGCCGTGTCGACCAAGGTGGCGCTCAGCGGTGGCACCACGTCGGAGTTGAGCAGACCCGTGCGGACCGAGAGCTCCCACAGCAGGCCGACGGCAGTGATGCCGCCGGTGCTGAGCAGGACGGTGCGGAGTCGGGCGTTGAATCGAAGGCCGGACAGAAGGCCACGGCCGCTGTCGGTGAGGACGGCGCCGCGGGCTCCCGAGGTGAGAGTGCTCACTGGTTCACGAACGTGCCGAGATCGATATCGCTGGTCACCCAGCCGAATTTCTTCATCGCTGTGACCAGAGGTTCGAAGTCAGCCGCGTTGATCTGGGGATCGATGCTCCCCAGATAGATCTTCTCGGCGTCTTCACTCGACAGCCCGACGAGATCGGCGCCAGCGGTGCGGACCTCGTCGAGGTGCTCATTGCCGTACGCGACGGTTTTGTCCATAGCTGCTGTGAACTTGGTGATCAGCTCGGCGTTGTTTTCCGCCGTGCTGGCCGAAGTGATCACGCCTGCGCCCGGCGATCCTTCAGCGAAGGTCGCCGCGGCAGGGTCTCCGAGGCTACGGAGCTTGTCTCCCTGCTTGGCGAGGGCCTGGGTGAGGTAGGGCTCCACCAAGAAGCCGGCGTCGAGCTTTCCGGAGGCGACATTGTCGGCGATCTGGTTGAAGGGGAGTGGCGTGAGTTCGAGGCCGCTGGCGTCGCCGCCGTCAGCAGCGATCGCCGCTTGCGCCCACAGCACGAGGACCGAACGCGGGGCGTTGATACCGAGCTTGGCCCCGGCCAGGTCCTTCCAGCTTGTGATGGCGGAGTCCTTTGCGACCACGATGGCGCCGTTGGTGCCCTTGGGGCCGAGTCCGCCGAGGTTGTACACCAGCCGGAGGTCTTGGCCTCCCGCGATTGCGAGGAGCGGCGGTGCGTAGGCGGTGTAGGCGACATCGTATTGTCCGGCAACCAGGCCGGTGATGACGGTGGGGCCGCTGTCGACGGGGGTGATGTCGAGTTGCAGGCCTTCGTCGGCGAAGAAGCCCTGCTGTTCGCCGACCTTCAGCAGTCCGAGGCCCAAGGTGGGGATGGAACCGACCTTCACCGTTTGGAGATCTGCGTTGGTCGAGGAGTTGATGCCCGAGCCGTCATCTCCGGTGGCGGAGCTGCAGGCGGTCAAGGAGAGGCCGAGGAGGAGCGCGATTCCGGTTGCAACGCGCTTGCGGCGAAGTGGTGACACGGTACTTGTTTCCTGTCTAGTGGTGCGGACGAACATCGCACACTATAACCATGGGACCTATCAAACCTACGGATACACTAGGAAATGGGATGTCGGCATGTCACCCAGAGGGCATTGCCGAGGGGTCAGCCGTCTCTGACCGAAGCTGTTGGTCTGGGAGCGGACGCTGGCAACTGTGTGTGGCCGCTGTCCTGGTGTGGGTGGCTGGCCGGGTGGAGTTGAGGGGATTCTTGTGTCGTGCGAGTGCCATCGAGGCTCGTGGCTCGCCGTCGGAAACTCGCGAGCCCTGGCGGGTTCGAATCCGCGCCTGGGATGCGCAAAATGCCAGCACCCCGACGGGTGATGGCATTTGTGGAGCTAAGGGGATTCGAACCCCTGACCTTCTCATTGCGAACGAGACGCGCTACCAACTGCGCCATAGCCCCAGTGTCTTACAGCGGCGTCGAGTCTAGCATCGGGCCGACCTGCGCGAGAAACGAGGTGGCCCAGGGTGGCTAGGCTGTGTGCGCCGAACTCCGCAGCAGTGACCAGATGAGGGAATCATGACTCCGAGCAGGGCAGTCGCAACGCTGGCCGTGTTCGCGATCGTGCTCTCCGGATGCGCGGCAACGCCCCCGGGCGCTCACTCGAGTGCTGTTCCCAACCCGGTGACTCCGACCGTTCCGGCGCCCACCCCGACACCGAGCGTGGATCCGGCCACCATCACCAATCTGGGACCAGACAGTGCTGGCCCCATCGAACTGGGCATGACCAAGGACGAGGTCGCCGCAACCGGGGCAGTGACTGGCATCAGCGGCACCGAAGGAACCTGCGGACAACCCAGCGACGGACGTCTAGTGGGGGCACTGCCAGCCGATGATTCCGATCTGGTGGGTCAACTGTTCTTCTCCACCAGCACCGGGAAACTCGTGATCATCGCCGCGACCCCCACCCTGGCCACACCGGAGGGGATCCACCTGGGCAGCAGGCTGGTCGACGTCAAAAAGGCCTACCCGTCCTGGAAGGGAGACGAAGGCGGCGACCAAGGCGCTGGCCTGGTGAAGGTCGACGGCAACAACCAAGCGGTCTATCGGGTCTATGTCGACGCCGGTCAAGTGCTGGAGCTGTCGCTGCAGCAACGTCGCCAGGACTGCAGCTAGCCCACACCGCGCTGAAACAGCGGCCGCGAGCCGGGCTGGGTTTGCATCCGGATTGCCGCTCGACCGCCTGTTCGCAGACTCGGCGCCCCGCTAGGCTGTCGGCACCCCGACGCCCTATTCGCGACCCGGTCAAGGTAGCTATGAAACTGCACAAGTTTGCCGCCATCCTCACTGTTCTCGCCCTCGCGCCAAGCCTGAGCGCCTGCGACATCACCATCAATCTCGGCGGGTCCACGACCAAGCCGTCTGCGGCCCCGCAGACCTCAGCGCCGGTATCGCAGCCGCCAACCACCGGGTCCGCCGACGTTCTGGGCCCCACCGGTGTCGGCAGCCTCGTGCTAGGAATGACGAAATCCGAAGCCCTGCGCACTGGTCTGGTCACCGGCATCAGCGGCACCCAGGGGATGTGTGGCTATGACGGCGACGGGCGCCTGGCCAACGCCGCCCCACTCAACGACGACGATCTCGACGGGAAGCTGTTCTTCTCACCCAACACCGGCAAGCTGGTCATCATCGCCGCGACCTCGGGCATCGCAACCCCCGAAGGGATTCAACTCGGCAGCAGTCTGAACGATGTCGCCATGGCCTATCCGCTGTGGGAAGGCAGCGAGGGGCCCACCGAAGGAATCGGGATCGTGCCGGTGGCCGACAATCCCCGCGCGGTCTACCGCATCCTGATCAGTGACGCGATGGTCACCGAACTCACCTTGCAGGACGTCGAGCAGGACTGCGCCGAATAGCCGAGGCCCTCACCCGGAATGCCGACTCGCAGGGCTACGTTCCCAGAAGGACCGCAAACAGCACGAGGGCCCCTCGCCGAAGCGAGAGGCCCTCGTGTACTCAGATCAGAGTGGGGTGATGTTCGAGGCCTGCGGACCCTTCGGGCCCTGGGTGATCTCAAATTCAACTTTCTGGTTCTCGTCGAGCGAACGGAAACCAGAACTCGTGATTGCCGTGTAGTGGGCGAAGACATCGGGGCCGCCATTGTCTGGCGCGATGAATCCGAAACCCTTCTCGGCGTTGAACCACTTAACGGTTCCAGTGGTCATGCCAACATTCTCCTTCTAACGGGCGCGGTTCCGACTTCCGGGACCGCCTGTGGTCTCCGCACCCCCCGAGGTGGAGACAGCCCGTACCCCGAAGCTGGGGCGAGCTGGTACAGCGACTACGAGTTGAACCATAGCGGGTAGTCACCCATATGGGGAACCGCCACGGGAAATTCTCACGTTCAAACGCAGAAAAAACGTTCAAATACTGGTTCTGCGCACCGGGAGTGCCTTTGGTAGCACGCGGCAGATCATTTCTCGGCGCAAACCGACCGCATCGCCGTCGAGCTGAGCCTCAACCGGCTCTTTCGTGCTCACCCAGACCCGATCGTCCTGCAGGTGCACCAGCGCACGATGGCCCCTGCGGCGCCCCGTCACCAGATGCAAACCCACAGCCAGCCACGCTGACCCGGAGCGCGGCGAAGCCAGCACGACATCAAGGACGCCGTCATCGACCGACGCCTCAGGGATGAGCTGGACCCCGCCGGTCAGCTCCCCGCAATTGCCGATCAATACCATTCGCGCGTGTTGACTCACCAAACGATCCGAGGAGGTACGTACCCGAACCCCAAAACCAATTCGGAATATCGCTGTCACCGCAGAAACCACATACGCCCACCAGCCCACCGTGCGTTTCAAGGATTCATCGACGCCAGCCATGATGTCGGCGTCCAGGCCCATGCCAGCCATCACACAGAACACCTCGGGCGGATCGTCATCCCAGGTCACCTCGCCGAGATCGATGTGATCGGTGCGTCCGGTCAGAGCGATCACCACGGCTGCCTCGAGATCCACCGTTGGGAGTTTCAGATTGCGCGCCAGGAGGTTCCCCGTCCCCCCTGGCAGCAACCCGATGGGGACGTCCGATCCCAGCAGTCCAGCAACCACCGCACGCACCGTGCCATCACCGCCCAAAGGGCATACCAACTGCGCACCATCGGCGACTGCTTGCGCGGCTTGCCCGTGGCCCGGATCAGCCGCTGTGGTCTCATACCACGCAGGGGTTGGCCAATCTCGCTGCAGGCAGGCGCGGTCAATGCGTGCCCGTATCTGCGAAGGGTTATCGAACTTGGTCGGATTGACCACCACTGCCCAACGCTTCGGAACGGCCACGATGAAAGCCTAGGTGCTGGCGGCCAGCCGGAGTCGGCGCTGAGAGTGGAGTTCACTCAGTGGCGATCCTTGGTGACCACGACCGCTGCCGCCGCCAAGGCCCACAACCCAGCCATGAGCCACAGCGCCAGTGATCCCTGGCCGGCTTCAATCATGACGATGTAAAGCGGCGCCCCCGCCAGAATCACCGCATTGGCCAAGCCGTTCACTATGCCGATCGCCAGACCAGGGGCGTGCGGAACCAGCCGGCGGGCTGATTCGAACGATGGCGCAAAAGGCATACCGGAAAACACGCCGAACGCAATCGCGATGACCAACGCCCAAGCGACGCCCCAGGGCAGCGAGAGCGCCACCAGAGTCACCGCCCCAGCCAGCAACGGGGCGACGATCACCACCCGTAGGTCATGGGTTCGGTCGAAGAGATATCCGCCCAAGGGGCGGCTGACCGCAGTGACGATGAGCAGCAATGCCGAGATGAGATCCGCCCAGCCGACCTCGATCCCGCCGTCGCGGATCAACTGGACCGCCAGCCAGTTGGAAAGCACCACGCCCAGGCCGAAAGTGGCGGTGTGGGCACCTGCCAGAGCAAACAGCCGGGCGCTGAGGATTGTGGGCTGCGTAACGCCACCGGGTGCCTTGGGCTGGGGTGCGGTGGCCGGAACACTCAACAACGCCAACACTGCAATCGCAGCGATGACGACGACGAATAGCCACGGCGAACGCCACCCGAGTGGGGTGGTGCCCAACGCGGGCAACACCAAGAAGGCGACGCCGCCGCTGCCCAGCGCAACCCCACCGAACAGTCCTTGGACCCAGGCGGGCATACCCAAAGACCGAACCAGAACCGATCCGGACACGAATCCCAGCGCCATGGTCACCCCGGCCAGGATGCGCACCACCAAGGCCAACTCCAAGCTCGGAGCCGCCATCGCCGTGGTGTAGAAGATCAAACTTCCGAACGCTCCCAGGTAGGCGACCCGGCGCGGACCCCAGCGGTCCACAAGCCAGCCGGCCGGTATTTGCATGCCGGCGAAGGTGACGCTCACTGCCGCGGTGAGCCATGCCAGCATCAGCAAGGTGGTTCCATAGCCGGCAACGAGCGCCTCGCGGCCTGCACCGACCACCATCACCCCCGATCCGGCAGTAGCGCCGAGGGCACAGATCGCGACGATATTGGCCGCAGCGCGTGCGGAACCCAAGGGGGAGGACATGATGCCTTTCCGAGGTCGATGGCGCGACGAATACCGCCGCGAGAATGGTGAGCCCCTCGTCAAACTCGGCGCATGGGATGCTACGCGCTCGAGGACGAGATGAACGGCGGTGTCCGCCGTGTATGGGGCACCGCGCTGAGTGTGCTCCGCCCCCAGAGGTCGGGGCAAATCGCCGTCGGAATCAGGAGTTCATAGCCTGTTGCAGACTGGTCTCCGTTGGTCCCAACAGCGGCTGGCGTCCGCTGAGCAGATCCCAAGCCATCTTGAGGTTGGCAGGCCACTCCCGCAGCGAATCCTGACGCCACTCGGTGGCATTGCGCTTGACGCTGTCATCGCCGACTCCCCAAGCATCGACGCCGACCGAACGGCAGGTCGCGATGGCTCGCGGAAGGTGATAGCTCTGGCTGGTCAGAATCGCTTCGGTCGCCCCGAAGACGCGATGAGCCCGCACACAGGTGGCATAGGTGTCGACGCCGCCGTAATCGGCCACCACCTTGCGGGCCGGAATGCCCGCCTTGATGAGGTAGGCGCGCATCGCATCTGGTTCGTTGTAGCTGGCGTGTCGGTTGTCCCCCGAAACCAGGATCGCCTTCACCCGTCCGGCCTCGTACAGTTGCGCGGCCAGATCGAGGCGAGCGGCCAGATAGGGCATGGGTTTGCCGTTGGACCAAAGACCGGCACCGAACACGATGGCTACCGATTTGGTCGGGGCTTGGTCCACGGTGGTGATGCGGCCATCGGAGGCGGCAAGGGCATAGCCGGTGGGGCCGAGGGCCACGACGCCGGCGACGACGAACAGGGCACCCAGCAACGTCAGAACCCGTCGCTGTCTGGACACGTGCCGAGCTTAGGAGCGGTAGGCAACCCAGGGGTGCACCCGGAGGTGGTCAGCGGACCATCGCCGGACGCAGCGCAACCCGGGTCTGGGTCTGGGCCGCGCCGCAGGTCGATTTGAGCCGCTTCACCAAGGCGTCCAGGGC
>DMIX01000395.1 GCA_003451975.1 Propionibacteriaceae bacterium | reverse complement strand
GTATCGCGGGGTACGGGCACTGAGCGTGGATGTGACCTGCTACAACGACGCCGGCGCCGGTGACATCGACCAGGTCGGCTATGCGCTGGCCAGCGGGGTGACCTACCTGCGCGAACTGGAAGCGGCCGGGATCACCCCGGCGGCGGCCTTCGGCCAGATCACCTTCCGGGTGACTGTGGGTGCCGATCAGTTCACCTCTATCGCCCGGCTGCGGGCGTTGCGCCGAGCTTGGGCGCGAATCGGAGAATTGTGTGGCGTCCCGGCTGAGCGTCGTGGTGCGGTGCAACATGCCGTCACCAGTTGGCGCATGATCACTCGCGATGATCCGTGGGTGAATCTGCTGCGCAACACCATCGCGACCTTCGCCGCCGCAATCGGCGGAGCCGAAGCCATCACTACCTTGCCGTTCGACACCGCCTTGGGCCTGCCCGACGACTTCAGCCGTCGCATGGCCCGCAACACCCAATTGGTAGCCGGCGAGGAGGCCAACATCGGACGGGTCAATGACCCTGCCGGTGGCTCCTGGTATGTGGAGAATCTCACCGACCAGTTGGCCGAAAACGCCTGGGGTGTCTTCACCCAGATTGAAGCCGCCGGCGGCATGGCCACAGCGTTGAGCTCGGGCATGATCGCCG
Organism: Propionibacteriaceae bacterium; assembly: GCA_003451975.1. Taxonomy (GTDB): domain Bacteria; phylum Actinomycetota; class Actinomycetes; order Propionibacteriales; family Propionibacteriaceae; genus Propionicimonas. The sequence continues at coordinate 6,423 of DMIX01000395.1, read as the reverse complement.
ATCGCATCGCAGCCACCAACGCCGAGCGGGCAAAGCGCCTCGCCGACCGGTCGCAGCCGCTGACCGGTGTCAGCATGTTCCCCAAGCCCGATGAGGCACCGCGCGAGGTGCGGCCGCGTCCGGTCGCTCCGGTGCGCGGCGGCTTGCAGCCGGTGCGTGACGCCGAGGTGTTTGAGGCATTGCGGGACCGTGCTGCTGCTGCCGCGCAAACCCCAACCGCGGTTTTGGCCTGTTTGGGCGCCCGTCGTGATTTCGGGGCTCGCGAGACGTTCACCACCGCCTTGCTGGGGGTGGCCGGAATCGCCACCAACCTGATCGAGGCCGGGTCTGCGGAGGAGTTCGCCGAGAAGGCAACCGGCTCGAAGTTCGCCATCCTGTGTTCTTCGGCGAAGGTGTATGCCGAACAGGCGGTGGCCGTAGCCACCGCGCTGAAGCAGGCCGGAGTGCAGACGGTCTATCTGGCCGGACGGCTCACCGAAACCGGCGCCGATGACGCCACGTCCGTGATCGACGGCGAGGTTTACGCCGGCATGGATGTGGTCGCCTTCCTCAACCACACTCTGGACCAGATGGGAGGTGCGGCATGAGCAGCATTCCGAACTTCGCAGACGCTCAACTGGGCACGGGGCTTCCCCCGGCCGATGCCGCGGAACAATTCGCCAAGTTGGCCGGGGCACTGCCCGGGTACAGCGCAGGGTGGGAGACCCCCGAGCACATCCTGGTGCCGCCGAACTTCGACGACGCCGCCTACGAGGGTCTGGATTTCCTGAAGACCTACCCGGGTCTGCCGCCCTACCTGCGCGGGCCGTACGCCACGATGTATGTGAACCAGCCGTGGACGATTCGGCAGTACGCCGGGTTCTCCACCGCTGAGGAGTCCAACGCGTTCTACCGTCGCAACTTGGCGGCGGGGCAAAAGGGTCTTTCGGTGGCCTTCGACTTGGCCACGCACCGCGGTTATGACTCCGATCATCCGCGGGTGGCCGGCGATGTCGGCATGGCCGGCGTCGCCATCGACTCGATTCTTGACATGCGTCAGTTGTTCGCGGGCATCCCGCTGGACCAGATGAGCGTGTCGATGACCATGAACGGTGCGGTGCTGCCGATTCTGGCGCTGTACGTGGTGGCTGCTGAAGAGCAGGGCGCAAAACTCGATCAGTTGGCCGGGACCATTCAGAACGACATCCTCAAGGAGTTCATGGTCCGCAACACCTACATCTATCCGCCGACGCCGTCGATGCGAATCATTTCGGACATCTTTGCGTTCACCAGCGCGAATATGCCGAAGTTCAACTCGATTTCGATCTCGGGCTATCACATGCAGGAGGCGGGCGCCACTGCGGATATTGAGATGGCCTACACCCTCGCCGACGGTGTGGATTACATCCGGGCCGGAGAATCGGTGGGCTTGAAGGTCGACCAGTTCGCACCGCGGCTGAGCTTCTTCTGGGCGATCGGCATGAACTTCTTCATGGAGGTCGCCAAGATGCGCGCCGCCCGCATGCTGTGGGCAAAGCTGGTGCATCAATTCGGCCCGAAGAATCCGAAGTCGATGAGCCTGCGCACCCACTCGCAGACCTCGGGTTGGTCGCTGACGGCCCAAGACGTCTTCAACAACGTGACGCGGACCTGTATCGAGGCGATGGCAGCCACCCAGGGCCATACCCAGTCGCTGCACACCAACGCCCTCGATGAGGCGATTGCGTTGCCGACCGACTTCTCGGCCCGGATTGCCCGTAACACTCAGTTGTTCCTTCAGCAAGAATCAGGCACCTGTCGGGTCATCGACCCGTGGGCGGGTAGCGCCTACGTCGAGAAGCTGACCAACGATCTTGCTGCGAAGGCTTGGGAGTTGATTCAGGAGGTCGAGGCTGCCGGTGGCATGGCAAAAGCCATCGAAGCCGGCATTCCGAAGATGCGCATCGAGGAGGCCGCTGCACGGACCCAGGCTCGGATCGATTCCGGACGTCAGCCGCTGATCGGGGTAAACAAGTACATCGTGGACAACGATGTGCTTCCCGAGGTGCTGAAGGTCGACAACTCAAAAGTCCGTGCCGAGCAGATCGCAAAGCTCGCCAAGCTCCGCGCCGAACGTGACCAGGGCGTCACCGATGCAGCCTTGGAAAAGCTCACCTGGGCTGCGGCGAACCCGGACCCGACCGATCCCGACCGCAACCTGCTCAAGCTGGCTATCGACGCCGCCCGGGCCCAGGCCAGCGTGGGGGAGATCTCCGACGCGCTGGAGAAGGTCTTCGGACGCTACACGGCGAACATCCGTACCATTTCGGGTGTGTACAACTCAGAATCGGGCTCCACCGAGGCGGTGACGAAGGCCCGCGCCCTGGTGACGGACTTCGAGACCGCGGAGGGCCGCCGTCCCAGAATCCTGGTGGCGAAGATGGGCCAGGATGGTCACGACCGAGGCCAAAAGGTGATTTCCACCGCGTTCGCGGATTTGGGCTTCACCGTCGATGTCGGCCCGCTGTTCCAAACTCCGGAGGAGACTGCCCGTCAGGCGGTGGAATCCGACGTCCATGTGGTCGGTGTGTCTTCCTTGGCTGCCGGTCACCTGACTTTGGTGCCGGCGTTGCGTGCTGAGCTGGACAAGCTGGGGCGTCCGGACATGATGATCGTGGTGGGTGGTGTGATTCCGCCGGCGGACTTCGAGGAGCTTTACGCTGCTGGCGCCGACGCGATCTACCCGCCCGGAACTGTGATCCCCGAGTCCGCGATCGAGCTGCTGACCAAGCTGCGTCAGCGTCTCGACGCTGCCTAATACCGTGGGCGAGGACAAGCCGCCGATCTGGCTGGACTCCGACTTCAATGTTGGGCCGCAGTACGGTCAGGCTGTCCCGCCTGCGCGGGATCAGGCAGTACGGCGTCCGGAGCTGGATCCGGCCAGGCTTGCCGAGCAGGTGCTGGCCGGGGACCGGGGTGGCATTGCCCGGGCGATCACTGTGGTGGAGTCCAGCAAGCCGGAGCATCACCAGATTGCAACGGACCTACTCAAACGGCTACGCGGTCACACTGGCACTGCAATTCGCGTCGGCATCACGGGCACGCCCGGTGCGGGAAAGTCGACGTTCATTGATGTTTTGGGCCGCCGCCTGATCGCTGACGGTCACCGAATTGCAGTACTCGCGGTTGATCCCACCTCGGCCAAGACCGGTGGCTCAATCCTCGGTGACCGCACCCGGATGGGGGAGCTGGCTGCCTCAGAAGCAGCGTTCATTCGCCCCTCCCCGGCAGGTACCCACCTCGGTGGCGTAGCGCGGGCAACGCGGGAGTCGATGTTGATCTTGGAGGCCGCCGGCTACGACGTGGTGCTCGTCGAAACCGTCGGTGTAGGCCAATCCGAGGTTGCCGTGGCAGGCATGGTCGACACGTTCTTGTTGATTACCTTGGCCCGCGCCGGCGACCAGCTGCAGGGCATCAAGCGCGGAATCTTGGAGATGGCCGACGTGATCGCGGTCAACAAGGCCGACGGCGACCACGAGCAGGAGGCCAAAGGTGCCGCCCGAGAGCTGTCGGTGGCCTTGAAGCTCATAACTTCTGACCCCACCGCCCGCCGTGCGCCAGTCCTGACCTCAAGCTCGCTCACTGGCAACGGCTTGGCCGAGGTCTGGCAAGCGATCCTCGACCACCGCGCCCACCTGGAAGCCGCTGGCCAACTCGAGACCCGCCGCGCCCACCAACAGCGCGACTGGCTGTGGGCCCTGGTGCAAGGCGACCTGGAAGACGCCCTGCACAACTCCCCAGCTGTCAAGGCAATCCGAACCGAGTTGGAGCCCGCCGTCGAGTCTGGTGACCTGAGCGCCCTGGAAGCCTCGCAACAGATCCTCTCCGCCTTCGCGGTTGATGCCCCAACACTGTTTGCGCCGCGCGCCGCATCAAAGGCCTGAACACCAGCCGAAAGCGCGTTGCCGCACCTGCCGGGAGACCTCGTGCGTGCGCTCATGGTCTGCGGACGGAGTCCCTGTCCCTGCTACCGGGCCTGCACCTTCACAGCGATGAGTGCTACCACCGGGTCGAGGGCCGACGCATCACTCAGCCCCAGACTGAGCGCAATCGAGCGTCCGGGGGCCTCGATAATCTGGTCGCGGATTGTGGCTAGGGCTACCTCATCGAGCAACTGGTCTCGGAGCGGTGCCGGGAAGGAGAAGCTGATTCGCAACTGCCCAGGCTCTACCCGCAACCAGGCGATGGTCTGGCGACGGCTGGTCGCCTTCGCAAGCCACCCTCCGTCGCGGTAATACCGCCACTCAACCGTCGCGCCGGCATCCTCAAACGCCGCCACGGCTTGAGTCCAAACCAGCGCAGCATCACCCAAAGCCGCCGCAATGCTCTCAGGTGTCGGAGGACTGGCCTCCTCGCCAAACTCCTGACTCACGCCTCGACTCTAACGGCCCCCCGGCGTCTGCGGTGCGCAGCCCGTGATGGCCCGCGATCGCCTTGAAGGTGTGGCAGTTGCCTGCCACAGCACAGCCATCTCGACCCTCTGGCCAACTTGCTTCCCAACCCATCCGACTCGGTCGACTCCTGATCGCGCAGTGGTTGGGGACCCGCTCGCCGACCCGCCGCGCACAGAGGGAAGGCACGCCTACTCAGTTCGACTCACAACCCGCACCGAGCCTGAAAAGCGAGTTGTGCTGCTAGGTGAAGTCAGGAGCGCCTACCCGCGCTTCGTGCCGCACCCCCTCCGACAGCCAAGACTTGCCCTCGCGTCGGCCGCTCACGGTGACGCGAACTCGCTGCTCGGCTCAATCGCACTCTCACGATCATCGGAATCCGTTGACCGAGACTCGTGAGGCGATCCTCGTCGTTCGCTGAATCGTTGCAGGCGTGCCGGAGGTGCGAACACCGGTTTCCCATCCTCGCCAATGTGCACGCTCCATTGGTCTCGGTGCGATTCCTTGGCGGGTTCAACCACGCCGTGGTGGTGATGGCACAGCAAAACCATGTTTCCCAGTGAGGTGGGGCCGTTGTCCCACCAGGGTTGAATGTGGTGGGCCTCGCAGGACTCCGGACGCACCGCACAGCCGGGGAAGGCGCAGCCGCCGTCGCGCAGGATGAGCGCGTTGCGAATGGCGGGGGTGACGAGGCGGCGGGTGGTGCCGACGTCCAAGACCTCTGAACCACCGCCGAGAACGACCGGAATCAACTCGGCGTCACAGCACAGGCGGCGCAGGTCGCCAGCGGAGAGGGCGTCGTCGGCGCCGATGAGTCCGGCACCGGCGGCCTGATCGCGCAGGTGCTGGTAATCGAGCTTCACCAATACCCGGGCGCTGCCCAGGCCGGGTTCGGGCCGGGACTTGGCGGCGGCGTCGCACAGGGAGATCAGGGCATCAGCTTGGCGTTGGTCGTAGCTGGGGCGATCAGCCAGCGGCTCAGCAGTTTCGATGCTGCTGCGGCGGTTCTTCTCCCGATGGGCGGTGATCAAGGCCTGGAAACGTTCGCCTTCGGCCAGGGGGAGTGAACCTTCGAAACGGAGCGAGCCGCCGGAGGGGAAGAAACGTAGGAACCGCTCGCGGTGGGCCTGTTCGGCTTGGCGTTGCAGACGGGTCTTTAGCAGATGCTCGGCGTCGTCGGGGGCCACTTTGCGCAGTACCTGTCCGGCTGCGCGGGCGAGTCGGCTGGCATCGAGGTGTCCGGCGAGGCTCACCAGTTCGTGGGCGGCCTCGGCCTTTTGGGTGGCGTCTAACTGGGGGCCGATGCTGCTCAGTACCTTGCCGATTGCCGCTGCTTGGTTGGTGTTGATGGTGCCTTGGCTCGCAGCCTGGCCGACCATCGGGTGCTCACCCAGGCTGCGGGCGGCAAGTACGTCGCGGGTTGCTTCTTTGTGGGAGCAGACCTCTTGGGTGGCGATCCAGGATGTGATCAGGGTGCCGGTTGTTCGTTCGGCGGCTTGGGACTTCTCGGCTTCGGCGGTGAGGAGCCCGGTGAGCGCCTGGATGCGGCTCTGGGCGATGCGGGCGGTACGTAGCCACTCCAAACGCTGCTCGGGAGGGAGGTCGATGCGGTGTGAATCGATGCGGTCCAGCAGCGCAACGATCTGCTCCAGCGCCTGGCCGGCGGGGAGGGATTCGCTGCTGTGATTCATGGATCTATTCTCCCAGTTAGGACTGACAGAATGGAACGGACGTTCGAAAACGGTGGATAACTTCTGGGTTTCAACCGGGGTGGGGGGCTTCGACAGGCTCAGCCAGCGGGGAGTCGAGCGGCGTTCGGCGGGGTTTGCCGGTGCCGTGTCGTTCCCTGAGCTTGTCGAAGGGTGCGGTGAGGGGGCTTCGACAGGCTCAGCCAACGGGAGGGGACGGCTAGCGGGGGTGCGGGCTTCGACAGGCTCAGCCAACGGGAGGGGACGGCTAGCGGGGGTGCGGGCTTCGACAGGCTCAGCCAGCGGGTGTTCGTTCCCTGAGTTGG
>DMIX01000335.1 GCA_003451975.1 Propionibacteriaceae bacterium | reverse complement strand
GGACTGTGCCGCGCCGCCAAGCGCAGCCGCCGCCCATGAGACTCGTCAGGGTTCAGGTTATTGTCAAGCTTCTCCTGGTGAATGCCCACCAGCCTTCAATCGAGTGTCTTGGTCGCGTACGCACTCTCGATTGGCCGATCCCTCGGGCTCATTTTTCATGGACGCTCTCCCACAACCCCCACCCACAGCCCATCCCGTGCCCGAGTCATTGCCACATAGAGCTCCCTGCGGCTCAATTCCCAGCGCTCATGCTCGGCGTCATCAGTCGGGGGCGTGCTCGTCGTCTGCTCCGCCGACACATCGGGAATCAGTACCTGCTTGAACTCCAGCCCCTTGGCTCGCTTGATGGTCCCAACCTTGATCGCGTCCACAGCTGCGCCGGTGTAGTCCTCCAGCGAGATGGTGGGCAGACCCGCGGCGGTGAGCGCAGCCGCAGCATTGGTCGCGCGACGTTTGGTCGCGCACAACACCGCCACGTCACCGGTACCTGTCCCGATTTCGCGCGTGACAGATCTAATGCGATCAACCATTGACGCATTGATGCTGGCCCACGTCGATCCGCGGAAGATCTCCGGCTTGGGGCCGGATCGGGGAACGCTCGACGGCACATCCCCGCGAGCTAGGGAGCCTTCGATGTCGGCGTACTCGTCACCGTCGACCAGCCGCCGAGCGAAGTCCACGATCTCGACGGTGTTGCGGTAGTTCACATCGAGCACCACGCCTCGGTTCTGGACCGAGATGCCTACCTCGGCCAGCGTGTAGCCGCCCGGATAGATCGACTGCTGGCCGTCGCCGATCAGGGTGAAGCCGTCGGGACTATCACCGACCAGCGAGTACAGCATGCGCACCATGGCAGCAGACAGGTCTTGGGCTTCGTCGACGATTACCGCCGAATAGCCCGGCAGTGGCTCGCGGCGCAGTTCTGCCTCGGCGAGCAAGATCAGATCGGCAAAATCATTCACGCCGCGACGGCGCAGTTCCTCGCTATAGGCCACGTAGAGACGCCACACAGTTTCGCGCTGGGCGGGCTGCAGCGGGAAGCGGCGTCCTGTGCGGGTGAGGTCGGCGTACTGGGTGAACTGCATGATCCCGCGCCCTTTGAGGACGCTGGCGATCTCCTCTTTCCAGTAGTTCTGGTCCTTCTTGCCGGAGTCGAGATTCGATCCAACACCGACGCGGGCCCACGCGACGTCGAATGCCTGATCGGCTTGCTTGGGGTCGAGGCGGAAGGCCACTCCGCGCCGCTGTAGGACCTTGCGGGCAAAGGAATGGATGCCCACAAACTCCACCCGGTCGACGACTTCGGGGGCGAGCCTCTTCAACAGCTCGTGCAGCACGTCAGGCAAGGTCTTCACGAAGGTGGTAACCAACACCTTGCCCGGACGGGTGCGCGCAATGAATGCCGCCCGGTGCAGACCGACCACTGTCTTGCCGGTGCCGGCTGGTCCGCGAACCCTTGATGGTCCGGGGAACGACCGACGCACCAACTTGGCTTGCTGCGGATGCAGGAAGGCCATCCACTCTTCAATGGGTTGGGCGAGCACGCTGGCCAACAGAGCGTCGTTGACCTCCTCGGCGCTGAGCAGAGCGTCCTGATTGATCTCTTTCGATGGAGCCGGCAGCACGGGTTCAGGGACGGCCACGCTGATCGGTGCGGGTGCGCCTACTTGAGGAAAGAGCTTGAGTGCACGGGCTAGAACCACATCGATCTGCAGGGGTGTGAGCCGATTCCCGCGCGCAGCGATGGTGCGCAGAATGTCCTTCTCACCGACGACCTGGATGGCGTCAATGTGGGCGTCGATGCCCTGGCGTCCGGCTAACACCACGATGGGGCGCACCTCGCCCGGCGCTAGACCGACCTCGGCGAAATCGGCCTGCGTCAGGTCGGCGAGTGCTGCAAGTTGCTGTAACTCGTCAGAGACATCATCTTGGCCGCGAAAGATCCGGCCTTGGGAGATCGATACCTCGCGCCAAGCCTTGGTATCGACGATGAACACTCCACCGGGGCCGATCGCCACTAGATCGACATTCGCGCCCCGGCTGCCGGGCCAGCCTCGATCTGCCAGCAGGTGGAACCCAATAGCTGCCAGCGGTGAGAGTACGCGGGCGGTTCGCTGCTCGGTGACCTCGGCAATGCCATACCGCGCTGCAGCATCGCGGGCTTCAGCGGCCGCTTGCTCGTGGGCTTGCGCCAGCGCCGTCTGCCGGCGGGATTCTTCGCCGGCCGACACTCCTGCGCTCATGGCTGAATCGCCTGACTGGTGGGCATCGTTCCTCATTCCCGATATTGCTGAGGTGTGTTGATGCTAACCATCCGACTTGGCCCTCTGGACAAAACAGTGAGGAAAACCGAATGCGAAGATGAAGGAGGGGTTGAGGGGAAAGCTCGGTGACACCAATCTGTCCCTGCTCCCTTCGCAGCCAATCTGGTTGTCCTCGGTGAGCCTGTGGAAGACCGCCATCAAGCAGCAACTCGGGAAGCCGCGAATCGACGCCGATTTGTCTAAGGCTTTGCGCACATCAGGCGTCGCGGAGCTGAAGCTGCCCTGGGAACACGTCAGTCGATACCCGGATGCCGACCGCGCCAACAGGGACCCGTTGGATCGGGTTCTCGTTGGACAGGCCAGCAGCGAGTGATTGCGATTCGTGACCGCAGATCGTGCGATTCTGGCGGCACGGTTGCCGTTCGTCATCGACGCGCGTGAGTGAATTGCGCCCGATCGTGTCGCGAAAGCCGAACGAGCTAGGCGTGTGGCTAGTTCGGTTGAGCAGCAGTTGGTGACGGTGGGGTTCGTCGTATTGGTGCGGCGGTTTCGAGACGAACGCTTCGCGTTCTCCTCAAC
>DMIX01000181.1 GCA_003451975.1 Propionibacteriaceae bacterium | reverse complement strand
TCATTGCACATGTCGGGATAGCCGGGAGCGCAACCATAGGCAACAACGTCGTTCTCGCCGGACAGGTAGGCGTAAGAGACCACACCACCGTAGGCAATAACGTCAAGGCAGGCGGTCAGACAGGCATCACCAAAGACGTACCGGACAATATGCTCATCATGGGAACACCCCACATGCCGCACCGGGAATGGATGAAACTCCAGAATTATCTTAAAAAGCTGCCCGCTCTGTTCGAGCGCATAAAAAAGGTGGAGAAAAAGCTCCATCTGGAGGAAAACCATGATTGACATCAATGAGATTATGCGGCTCATGCCACACAGCTACCCTTTCCTGCTCGTTGACAGGATACTGGAGCTGGAACCAGAAAAAAGGATAGTGGGGATCAAGAATGTCACCTACAATGAACCTTTTTTCACCGGCCACTTTCCACAAAAACCGATCATGCCCGGCGTTCTCATCCTGGAAGCCATGGCTCAGACAGGCGGGGTCCTCGCCTTCAAATCCTTCCCCGATGCAAAGGGTACTGTCTTTTTCACAGGCATTGACGGCGCACGGTTCAGAAGACCCGTGATACCCGGAGACCAGTTGAAATTGGTTATTGAGGTGGTAAAGCACAGACGGGAGATATGGATCTTTGACGGCAAGGCGTACGTTGATAATGACATCGCGGCCGAAGCAAGGATCATGGCAATGTTAAAGAAAGAATAAGGAGCTTACGTTTGATACACCCTACCGCAATCATCCATAAAAATGCCGGGATCGATAATGACGTCGATATAGGCCCCTATTGCATTGTTGATGAAAAGGTAACAATCCGGAAAGGCACAAAACTTCTGGGACACGTAGTAGTACAGGGGAATACAACAATAGGTGAAGGCTGCACCATCAGTCCTTTCGCCTCCATCGGTGGTCCTCCCCAGGACATCAGTTACAATGGGGAAGATACCATATTGAAGATAGGTGATAACAACATCATTAAGGAATATGTCACCATCAATAAAGGTACTGTTCACGGGGGCGGTATAACAGAAGTAGGCAACAATAATTTCATCATGGCCTACGCACACATTGCGCATGATTGCAAGGTAGGCAGCAACATTATCATGGCGAACTGCGCTACCCTCGCAGGACATGTCGAGGTCGCGGATTTTGTAATCTTTGCCGGTCTTTGCGCAGTGCATCAGTTCTGCAGGATCGGAAAATTCGCATTTATCAGCGGTATCACAGGGGCGCCCAAGGATGTCCCCCCTTTCATGATCGCAGCGGGAAGCAGGGCCGAGCTTTACGGCCTCAATGTTGTTGGTCTTGAGCGACATGGCTTCACCAGGGAAGAGATTTCGCAGTTAAAAAAGGCATACAGGATCCTTTTCCGGTCTTCTCTCCCCCTCACCACATCACTGAAGGTTATCCAGGAAGAGTTGAAGGGGGAACATATAGACGAGCTCATACATTTCATTCAATCATCGAAGAGAGGCATATGCCGTTAGACGAAAGGCATATGCTGTTAAAAGTGGCCATAGTCGGAACGGGGCATATGGGGAAGATACACCTCGGCAAATTACATGCCTTCAAAGGCGTCCGGGTCGCCGGGATCGTCGACATCGATCCGCTCGCGGAGCGAGAAGCCGCCGAGGCCGGACTGCACGTCTATCCCGATCTCGCAGCCGCCTGCGCTGACCCCGCCGCCGACTTCTTCTTCATCTGCACCCCCAATGAGGTGCATCGGCCGATCGCCTTGGCGGGCTTGGCCGCCGGAAAACACGTCATCACCGAAAAGCCCGCCATGTTGAACACCGGTGAGATCGAGGAGGTCATGGCCGCCGCCGAGGCCGCCGGCCGAAAGTTCATCGTTCACCAGAACCGTCGGTGGGACGAGGACTACTTGGTGATGAAGGCGCTCTACGAGGACAAGACTCTCGGAGACGTCACATTCATCGAGACCAGAGTCGACGGTTCGCGGGGCATCCCCGGCGATTGGCGCCGGGATCCGAACCGCGGTGGCGGCATGGTGCTCGATTGGGGCGTTCACCTCGTGGATCGACTCCTGTGCATGGTCCCCTCGCCGGTGCTGACCGTCTACGGGCGACTCAGTTATGCGCTGGGGGCTCCGGTCGAGGACGGCTTCACGATCTATCTGACCTTCGCCAACGGAGTTGAGGCATTGGTGGCCTGCACCACCGACAACTACGCGCCGAGGGCGAAGTTCCACATGACCGGCACCCGGGGCACGGCCACGGTCGATGACTGGGAGATGCACGGCAAGATCGTGCGTCGCGTCGCAGACGTCGAACCGGACGCCATCCCGATCGTCGCCGGCAAGGGCATGACCAAGACTATGGCGCCGCGCATCGTCGACTACGCCCAGCTGGCCAAGGTGCAGGACAACGTTGAGGTGTTGCCGCTGCCTCGGATCGACTCCGACATCCATGACTTCTACCGCAATGCCATCGCGGCCGCCGAAGGGGTGACCGAACAAGCCGTGAGCACCGCGTCGGTTGCGCGCTGCATGCGCGTCCTCGAAGCCGCCCGCCGCTCCCACGAAACCAACTCGGTCGTCGACCTTTCCGCCATCGATTCTTACCTGGAGGCCTGAGATGTCTCGTCTTGTCACTTTGTTCACCGGCCAGTGGGCTGACCTGCCCTTCGAGGATGTGTGTCGGCTTGCCAGCGAATGGGGCTTCGACGGTCTGGAGATCGCCTGCTCCGGCGATCATCTTGATGTCTGGGCGGCTGCCACCGACGATGCCTACTTGGCGGCGAAGAAGGCCACCTTGGGTCGATACGGGCTGAAGGTCTACGCCATCAGCAACCACCTGACCGGCCAGTGCGTGTGCGACGATCCGATCGATGCCCGGCACCAGGGAATCGTCTCGGCAGGAGTCTGGGGTGATGGTGATCCGGAGGGTGTTCGGCAGCGGGCCACCGAGGAACTCAAGGCGACTGCGGTCGCTGCCAAGCGACTGGGCGCGCAGGTGGTGACAGGGTTCACCGGATCGAAGATCTGGAAATACGTCGCGATGTTCCCGCCGGCGAGCGCGGAGATGATCGCCGACGGCTACACCGATTTCGCCACCCGCTGGAACCCCATCATGGACGTGTTCGAAGCCAACGAGGTGAAGTTCGCCCTCGAGGTGCACCCCTCGGAGATCGCCTATGACTATTGGACGACGAAGGCCACCTTGGAGGCCATTGGGCACCGGGAGGTGTTCGGGCTGAACTTCGATCCCTCCCACATGAACTGGCAGCAGGTGGATCCGGCGGGATTCCTGGTCGACTTCGCCGACCGCATCTACCACGTGCACTGCAAGGACTCGAAGCGCCGCTTCAACGGACGCAACGCTCCGCTCGGCTCCCACCTGGCGTGGGGCGATCCCCGCCGTGGCTGGGACTTCGTGTCGGCCGGACGTGGCGACATCGATTGGGAGGCGATCTTCCGCACCATCAACGGCATCGGCTATTCGGGTCCGATCTCGGTGGAGTGGGAGGACGCCGCGATGGACCGGCTCGAAGGTGCCCCGCAGGCGCTGGCCTTCGTTCGGGAGCATCTGTTCACCCCGCCCACAGCCGCCTTCGACGCCGCCTTCTCCAATCACTGAGGCCGACGATGACGCAAAGCCTCACCGTTGGGGTCGACATCGGCGGCACCAACATCCTGGCTGGGGTGGTCACGCGCGACGGGGAGATCGTGGCCAGTGCCCGTCGCGCCACCGACCCTTCGGATCCTGAGCAGATCGAGCAGGCCGTTGCTGATGCTGTTGCGGAGTTGACGGCCAGCCATGATGTTGGTGGTGTCGGGGTGGCCGCAGCCGGATTCGTGTCTTCCGACCGGCGCGAAATGCTCTTCGCCCCGAATATCGCCTGGCGCAATCATCCGCTGGCTGATCGGCTCGAACGACTGATCGGTCACTCGGTCGTGATCGAGAACGATGCCAATGCCGCGGCCTGGGCCGAATTCCGGTTCGGCAATGGGCAGGGCGTTTCCGAGATGATCATGCTCACCTTGGGCACCGGGCTAGGAGGCGGCGTCATCGCCAACGGTCGACTGGTCCGGGGCACTTTTGGTGCGGCCGCCGAACTCGGTCATCTCAAGATTGAGCCCGACGGCGAGCTGTGCGGATGCGGTCGACGGGGATGCTGGGAGGCCTACGCCTCGGGTACCGCACTTGCTCGAGACGCACAGCGCTTCGCGGCTGAGCATCCCCGGTCCGCGCAGACCATGCTCGACCTCGCGGGCGGTGAGCCGATCACCGGCGCGCAGGTCACCGCGGCGGCTCGTCAGGGCGATGGGCATGCCCTGAGCCTGCTGCGTCAGTTCGGCCGCTACCTCGGCCTGGGGATCGCGACCCTCAGCGCGGTGATCGATCCTGAACTCGTCGTCATCGGAGGCGGCATCACCAGTGCCGCCGGTGAGTTCATTCTCCCCACGGCCAAGGAGCAATTCCTGGAAAACCTGTCCGGACGTGGTCATCGTGGCGAGCTCGAAATTCGAACCGCTCGCCTTGCCAACAACGCCGGCATCATCGGCGCCGCAGACAGCGCGCGAACCCCGGCACCCGCACCAACAGACGCATAGAAAGGGCTACCCATGAGCCAAATCAAGAGAGCTGTCAGCATGTACAGCTTGCAGGATTCCTACGCCCGAGGACGCCTCGACCTACCCGGCGTCCTCAACTTCGTCGCCTCCACCGGAGCGACGGGCGTGGAGTTGATCAGCGATCAGATGATCAAGGCAACGCCTTTCCCGACCGACGAGACCGTCGCCGGGTGGCGCTCGGCCCTCGACGCGTCGGGCCTGGTACCGGTCTGCAACGACATCTTCATCAACTCCACCATCTACCGCAATCGCACCCTTCGGGTTGCCGAGCAGGTCGAGCTCCTCAAGCGTGACCTGGACGTGAGTAAGCGGCTGGGCTTCTCCCTGGTTCGGCTGGTCTCGGACACCTCTCCTGAAGTGACGCTCGCGACGCTGCCCTATGCGGAGAGCATCGGCGTCACCATGGCCTTGGAGATCCACGCCGGCATGAGCTTCCAGGGAGCGATCACCAGTCGTTGGATCGAGATGATGAAGAAGGCCCAGTCGGAGTACCTCGGTTTGGTGATCGACTTCGGAATCTTCTGCCAGCGGCATCCCCGGGTATCCACCGACTACTTCAAGAGCATCGGGCTCAGCGCTGCGGTGGCCGACAAGATCGACGAGATCTACCTCGCCAACGGCGACACAATGCGGGCTTTCGCCGGACGCGGTGACCACGGCCTGGAATTCCCTCCGGAACTGGCCAGCTTGTTCAGCGCGCCGGTGGACGAGGAGTACGCCTTCTTCTCCACAGGCTATGAAAACACGCCGCTGGAGTGCCTGGACGAGCACTTCGACTACATCAAGCACTTCCACGGCAAGTTCTACGAGATGCTGCCCGACGGCACCGAATACTCCATTGATTACCCCACCGTGATCACTCGGCTCAATCAGCTCGGCTACGACGGCTACATCGCCAGTGAGTACGAGGGCAATCGATTCGTGCCGGTCGACCAGCCAGTAGACGACCAGGGGCAGGTCCGGGCTCATCAGGCCCTGCTCGCTGCCCACATCAACGACGGGAAGTGACCCAGAATGTTCGACAGCTACGTCTTCACTGAGGGCTCGGCGAAGAATGTCTCGACTGCAGACGGTACGACCGCCTTCGAGGTGCAGACCCTCATCACCTATTACCGGGGCATTCCGTTGTCGATGGTTCACGACGTGCAACTGGTCGTGGACGGAGTCGAGGCGCCCCGCGAGGAGATCGTAATCTCTCCCAACGGGGAGGACTGGTTCACCTTGGACGAGGCGACCACCGTCACGACCTATCGCTGGGAGTACGGCACCCCGCTGACCATCCGCTGGCTCAACGGCGGTCTGGACACGGGTGAGCACGAGGTCACCGTGCGACTGAAGATCAGAGTGGCCTACATCCCGGTCCCCTTCGGCGGGGAACGCACTCGCATCATCAGCCTCTGAGCCCGGCGGTGCCGTCCGACACGGCACCGGCCGCCCGGGTCGAGCGGCATACTGGATGATCGTGCCTGAAGAACCTGTCGCGGAGCCGCCGCTGCTGCGTCCCCGCATTCCGCGGGAGCTCTGGGTACTGGTCGCGGCGGCGTTCGTGATCGCCCTGGGCTTCGGGCTGATCACCCCGGTGTTGCCCTCATTCGCGCAGAGCTACGGGGTTGGGGCGTTCGCCTCCAGTGTGGTGGTCAGCGCGTTCGCCTTCTTCCGGCTGGTCTTCGCTCCCGCCGGTGGACGTCTCATCGCCCGGTTGGGCGAACGCCCGGTCTATCTGAGCGGGCTGGTGATCGTGGCGGTCTCGACCGGCGCCACCGCGTTCGCCCAGGACTACTGGCAACTGCTGGTCTTTCGTGGCCTGGGCGGGATCGGGTCGACGATGTTCACGGTCTCGGCTGTCGCTTTGCTGGTGCGACTGGCTCCGGTGAGCATTCGGGCGCGAGTGTCGTCGGTCTACGCCACCGCCTTTCTGCTGGGCGGGGTCGGGGGGCCGGTGGTCGGCGGGCTGCTCGGCAGTTGGGGCCTGCGGGTGCCGTTCCTGGTGTACGCGGTGACGCTACTGATCGCGGCGGCCATCGTCGCGATCTTCTTGCGCGACGCAGCGCTGCGTCCGGCTCCGGGGGTGCCGACACTGCCGGTGCTGCGGCTGCGTCAGGCGTGGCGCGACAGTGCATATCGGGCTGCTTTCGGCTCGGGCTTCGCCAATGGCTGGGCGAACTTCGGCGTGCGCAACGCGATCCTGCCGCTGTTCGCTGTTGTGGTGATCGGCAATGCGCCCTGGGTTGCCGGGATGGCGCTGGCGGTGTTCGCGCTCGGCAATGCGGTGGGGCTGACCGTCGCGGGTCGCAACGCTGATCGCCTTGGCCGCAGACCATTCATCATTGGCGGGCTGGTGGTCTCCGGAATCGCCACGGCAGCGACCGGTTTCGCACCGAATCTGACGTGGCTGGTGGTGCTGTCCTTGATCGCCGGTGTGGGTGCCGGCACGTTGAACCCGGCCCAGCAGGCGTCGCTGGCCGACGTGGTGGGCCGCGAACACAACGGCGGCCCGGCGTTGGCTGCTTTTCAGATGGCCCAGGATTCCGGTTCCATCGCCGGGCCGCTGATCGCCGGGCTGCTGGTCGACCACGGCAGCTACGAGCTGGCCTTCGCCGTCACCGGCGGAATCACCGTGATCGCCGCACTGCCTTGGCTGTGGGCCCGCGAGACGCGTCCGGGGCGAGCGTCGAACTGAGGCGCCAACCGCTATCGGCCTCAGCTTCGGAAGGCAGCCACCTCGTGCCAGGACGGATCGAGCGAGGTCGTGATCTCAACAGCCCCCTGGCGCCAGCCGCGGGTGGCGACCTGCAGTTGTTCGGGAGCCGGCGTGGTGGAGTCCACGTAGTAGTGCAGGATCCGCACGCCGTCGCTGGTCTCCTCGGCCACCAACCTCCCCGATCCTTCGACGATCTCGTCGAGGTGGGCCGAGAACGCCCGCAGTTCGTCGAGTGCTGCCTCTCCCGCCAGTCCTTCATCGGTGATGTCGCTGAAGGGCACCGTGATGGCGACGTGCTGATCGAAGTCGGGTGACTGAACGCTCGCCAGCCGGGTGAGGCACAGTACTTGCACGAGTCCGCGGGGCCCGGTGCCGCGCAGCATCGTCCAGGCCATCTCGCCGTCGGGCATGTACTCGGCGATCACTTCGGCCAGCGCTTCGGAAAGCTCGCCCAGGGGGATGGCTTGGGCCGTGGCGGTGGGGGTGTGCTCGATCGTGCCGATCCACAGTTCGACGGCTTCCTCGCCGAGTGCTGCGTCCAACGCCAGAGCGGAGATCTGTGCCTGCATCACATCTGACAGGCCGGCGAACGCCGGGTGGTGCACGGTCACGTTCAGTCCACTGCCGACCGGAATCGCGGTGACGGTGATCTCGGACAACACCAGCGTCGCCTCATCGAGCTGCAGGGTCGCATTCAACCCGGAGGCCTGCCGCAGATCGTGGAACGACCAAGTCTGGTCTGCTGGTGGTGCTTCCCGCAGCCACTGCCGTGCGGTACGGCGCAATTGGGGGTCGCCTTCGGCGGTGATGGTGAGCTGATGCCGGCTGCTGTCCCCGGCGCTGAACTCCCAGGACAACCCGGGGTCGATCGCGTGAACCCGGGCGCTCATCGGTTTGATGAAGCGCTCCAACTCGCCGGTAGCGATGGAGTCGGCGATGGGTTGGGCGTTCTGGTCCCACCAGTTCCAGAACGTGGCAATGGCAGCCTTCTGGGCTTGCGGAGTTCGGGGCTTGGGTCTGCGGCCGAACAAACCCACGGTGATCTCCTGTCGGCTCGGCGCTGCTGATTGGGCCACAGCATACGGCGGTGTGCTGTCGGTGATGCGTCCGGCCGTCGCTGGGGTCTGCTGAGTGCGGTGCGTGTGCTCACGTCGTGAGATGTCACATTCGGAGTCGTTCGGGCTTCGCTGCAGCGTGATCCACACAGCACCGCATTGGTCACACTGCTTCCCCGGGGGGAAGCCACACCATTAAGGGGGACGTATGTCTATTGCACGAGGAATCGCCGTGTCGGCGCTAGCTCTGGCGGCGACGCTGGGGCTATCGGGATGCGGGTCCATGGGAGACCACAAGATCGGCGACACCGCGACGGTGACCTTGCCTGGCGACAGCAGCTACGAGGTCACCGTCACGGCGGTGGAGCCGGCACCGCCGGAGGTCACCGAGCAGTACGACACCGAGGACGAGATCTACTTCGTCCGATACACGACCCGGCTGGTCAAGGCCGGCACCACTGGCGGCAACGGGGTGGATGAGCACGTTCTGGCGAAGATCGAAGGCAACGGCTACATCAATACGTCCTTCAGCACGATCGAGCAGTGCACCAAGATGGCGGCGTCAGATCGCGAAGCGGCCTTGACCGCGGGTGAGACGATCACCAGTTGCGTGCCGATCGCAGGAGATGACGGCAAAAAGGTTGTTGGGGTTTACATCGGATCCAACGACTTGGAGGCCTCGGGAAGCCAGACCTGGACCATCAACTGAGCCGTCAGTCGTATTCCTGGCGCAACTCGATGCTGAGCTGTTGAGCGTCGAGTTGCGCCAGAGCGTCGTCCAGGATCACTGAAGAGTAGGTGCCCATTCGGCGTAGTTCGATCAGCTTCGCGCGTTGAGCGTTGATGGCGGTCAGTCGGAGCTGTCGGATTTTTGCCTCTGCGGCACCGTTTCGAGTGGTCTGGTGCAGCCGTTCGCGCACTTTCGAGAGCAGCCTGGCTGCATCGGCACCACTGGGTTCGGGCAGGCTTTCCAGCGCTGCCGCGTCCAGCTCCTTTTGCAGTTCCCGCCAGCGGGTGGGGGCCGTCGAGCCTTCGTCTCCGGTGAGGCGAAGCCGAGCAGCAAGCGGAGCCAGCGTCAGTCCCTGAACAGCCAAGGTGCCGACAGCCACGATGGTGGCGGTCAGAATGATCAGTGAGCGATGCTCGGTGTCTGCTGGCAGCGTTTGAGCGGCGGCGATCGTGAGCGCTCCACGCATTCCCGCCCACACCAGAATGACGCCGTCGCGCCACCCGAACTGTTCGGCGGCCAGGTAGTCCAAGTCGGCGATGCGGCGACCCACGAGAAGCTGCCAGCCGGACTGGCGATCCTCAGCCGAGGTTAGCCGAGTGGCCGGACGCAGCCGACCCCAGCCGCGTGCAGCACGCTCGCTCAGCAGTGCGGGTGCAGGCTGTCCATCGGCGAGCTGAGCCTGCCATTCGCTGAGTTGATCGCGAATCCGTGCTGAGTGACGATTGCGGTGGGCCAGTGACCACACCGCCGTCGCAACGAAGACCACCCGGATGAGGATCACCACCGTTGCGACGATGATTGCCATCACCAGTGGACGGCGTAGGTTCGCCCCCGAATCACTCAAGTTCGAAATCAAGGTGGGAAGCTCCAGCCCGACCATCAAGAAGACGGCGCTTTCCAGCAGGAGTTCCACGGTGCGCCACACTGCCCTTTCGGCCAGGCGCTCTTCGGCTCCCAATCTCTTCGCCGCCCCGTAGCCGGAAACCAGGCCTGCGGTCACTGCGGCCACCAATCCTGAGGCACCTACATAGGCCGCAGGCAGGTAGGCCAGGAACGGTACCCCCAGTGATAGCGCCACCCCTGCCGAGACATCGGTGATCCAGCGCCGCAGCATCAAGTTCAGCTTGCCGGCGAGCCAGCCGATGGTCAGAGCGGCTGCCACCGCCCAAACGAACTGCCCCACAACCTCCCACAATGAGATCGAGACTCCGACCGCTGCCACGGCTGAGCGCAGTAGCACCAGCGCCGTGGCGTCGTTCAGCATCGCTTCGCCCTCCAGCACCGTGACCAGACGGTTGGAAACCCCCGCTCTACGCACGATCGACGTCGCTACCGCATCAGTGGGGCTGACGACGGCCCCGAGCGCGATGCCCAAACCCAGCGGCAGGCCGGGAACAAGCCAGGTGGCAAGGAAGCCGATGGCTACCGCTGTCACCACGACCAACGCCACGGAGAACACTGAGATCAATCCGAAGTCGCGTCGGAACTCCATCACCGGCGTGCTCACCGCCGCTGAATACAGCAGTGGTGGCAGCACGCCGGCCAGGATCCACTCGGGGTCGATGACGACCGCGTCGATGAAAGGAATCAGGCTCATTCCGAAGCCGAGCACGACGAGGACCAGCGGGGTGGCCACGCCGAGTTTCGGTGCCAGCGTGGTTGCCGCGACCACCAAGAGCACTCCGAGGATCACTATCAGTTCAAGGTTCATCTGCCGTCTCCTGTGCCCAAGACTGGCAGGTCAGTCCGTGAACAAGCTAAGCGTGGACAGCCTCGACCACATAGTCGAGAGCTTGTTGCAGGCCGAGGTCAGTGCGTACTTCGCGGGTGACAAGCTCTGCGCGGACGACCTGCAGCCCCAGCTCGGTGGCGATCTTGGCCACAGTGTCGGCATTGGTGAGGAGATCGGGATCCTTCGGGCCGCCGACGCCATTGGGCAGATTCGACTCGTCGTGGGCGACTACGACCAGCCGTCCGCCGACGTCCAGGCCTGAGACCGCATTGCTGATCGCCTTGCGCAACTGTCCGACGGGCAGTTGCAGGTAGCACAGCAGGGCCAGGTCGAAGGAGTCGGGTGCGGGGTGGTAGTTCAGTGCGTTGGCGACGATGGCATCCAACCGGACGCTTTGCAGCGCCGCGTGGCTGGCGATGCGTCCCACCGCGATGGAGGCGAAGTCGACGGCGGTGACCGTCCAGCCGCGTCCGGCCAGCCAGATCGCATTGCGACCTTCGCCGGCGCCGAGATCGAGAGCTCGTCCCGGAGGCAGGTTCGTGCAGGCCTCGACCACGAATTGGTTCGGGGTGGTGTCCCAGACCATGGCCGCAGCCGCATAGCGTTCGGTCCACGTCGCTGAATCGGTCATGGTGCCTCCTCCTGTCAATGAGCGTAGGGCGTTGTCGCTGAGAAAGCCGGGGCTGCAACAAACACGTGCCTAATCTGTAATCATGTCGTCTTTATTCGACCCGCTGACGTTGCGCGGGCTGACCATTCCCAATCGGCTGTTCCTCGCGCCGATGTGCCAATACCAATGCGAAAACCGCGACGGTGTGCCCGGAGCCTGGCACCTGGTGCACTATGGCGCTCGAGCTGCCGGTGGCTTCGGGTTGGTGATCGCCGAGGCGACTGGAGTGTCACCGGAGGGGCGTATCACGCCGTGGTGCTGCGGGCTGTGGAATGACGAACAGGTCGAGGCCTGGCGTCCGATTGTGGAGTTCGGCCACAGCCAGGGTGCTGCCATGGCGGTGCAGTTGCAGCATGCCGGACGCAAGGGCTCCACCTATCGCGAGTTCGGCACGGAGAGGACGGGCTCGGTTTCGGTTCCCGACGGTGGGTGGGAGACCATCGGGCCGACCGACGTCCCCTTCCCGGGGCTGACCGCGCCGCGAGCAGCGACCGAGGAGGATCTGGCGCAGGTGGTGACTGACTTTGCGGCGGCCGCTCAGCGCGCCGATGCCGCTGGGTTCGACGCGGTGGAGATTCACGCTGCCCACGGTTATCTGATCTTTCAGTTCCTCTCGCCGCTGACCAACACCCGCACCGATGGCTACGGCGGCGACCTGACCGGTCGCGCGCGGCTGCTGCTGGAGGTGCTCGACGCGGTACGTGCGGTGTGGCCGGCCGAGAAGCCGATTCTGGTGCGGCTGTCGGCCAGCGAGTGGACCGAGGGTGGTTTCGATGTCGCGGACGCGCAACAGGTGTCGCGGCTGGCGGTCGAGCATGGCGCGGATCTGATCGACGTCTCCAGCGGCGGCAATGTACTGGCCAAGATCCTGTCGAAGCCGGGCTATCAGGTACCGCTCGCCCGCGAGGTGCGTACGGTGGGCGTCCCAGTGAGCGTCGCTGGACAGATCACCGAACCGGCGCAGGCCCAAGCGATCCTGGATGGCGGCGATGCCGATGCGGTGTCCTTGGCCCGGGTGGCGCTGCGGGAGCCGTCCTGGCCGCTACGGGCGGCTGCGGAGTTGGATGCCGATGCCATGGCCCGCTATCCGGATTCCTATCTGCGAGGTCGTTGGCCAGCGCCCGAACCCAACCACTGAGTTACCGCGCGGGGACGACGAAGGCCCCGGCGGTGTGCCGAGGCCTTCGCTGCTGATGATCGAGATGATCAGTAGGAGTGGATGTAGGTCTTCACCGTCTTGGTGTTGTAACCGCCGGCGTAGGTCACGGCGCCGACCTTGACGTAGTAGCGACCCGCCTTGCGGATCTTCCCCTTCTTGGTGAGCATCTTGGCGTAGCCGGAGCTGTTCAGCTTGCCCGTGGCGACCTTGACGTACTTCTTCTTGCCCTTGAACTTGTAGTACACCGTGGCCTTGGCGCCGACCTGGTACCGCGGCGCATTCACCTTGAAGGTGGTGCGGTACCGCGCGCCGACCTTGCCGGAGATCGAGGTCGAACTCATCGAGCGGCTGTAGCTGGTGCTGGCCACAACGGTGAAGTCCTTGGTGGCGGTTGCTGTGGCAACGCCGCTTTCCATGGCCTGGACGGTCAGCCGATAGCGTCCCGGAGTGGTGAACGAGTACACGGGGACGTAAAGCGCGGCGGGCGTTCCCACCGACGGTGTCGCCGTGGTGTACGGGCTTCCTGGGGTGCTGCGATAGGTGGAACTCACTCGGCTCGAAACGGTCGTAAGGGCCTTCGTCCACTGGTCGGCGTCGCCATTGATGGTGAAGACGAATTCGAGGGTCTTGCTCGCGGCCACTGTGCTGGTCGGCCCGGTCAGGCTGACTGTCGATGCCGCTTGGGCGAGACTTGCCGGTGCCAGTAAGGCCACTCCGGCGGACAGCGCTGTGGCAGCGCCCACAGCGACAAGACGACTCCAACGATTGATGCGCATTCTGCTCCTCATAGCTTGGCCGCGGATCATTGCTGATCCCCCCGGCGGCGACTCACTGATGAAGGCGCGCATCTGCTGCGATCCTTCAGCTGTGAGGTGGTTGTGAACAACGTACTCGTCGAGGCGGTGTGTTGTCACCATGGTGGGGAGTTCTATCAAGGAAAAGGGCGTGCCGGGCGTTGAGTCCGAAAACGACGACGGGCCGAGCGGCGCATTGCCACCCGGCCCGTCGTTCAGGATTTGTCAGGAATTCGCTGCTTTGACCCGATCGATCCGCTCGCGTAGGTCGGCCAACTGATCGGTCAATTCGGCGGGGAGTTTGTCTCCGAACTGGGCGAAGTATTCCGCGGTGAGATCGGCTTCGACCCCCCAGGCTTCCGGGTCCAGGGCGAACAGGGCGTCCAGTTCGGCCTTGGTGATCTCCAGGCCGCCCAGGTTGAGATCGCCGCTGCGGGGCAGCCGGCCGCTGATGGCGTCCACGGCACCGACCTCGCCGGCCACTCGACGCAGCGCCCATTCGATGGGACGGGCGTTGTCGCCGAAGCCCGGCCACAGGAACTTGCCGTCGGCACCCTTGCGGAACCAGTTGACCTGGAAGATTCGCGGCGCGCCCTCGCCGAGCTTCTCACCCAGCTTGAGCCAGTGCGCCCAGTAGTCGGCCATGTTGTAGCCGCAGAACGGCAGCATGGCGAAGGG
>DMIX01000263.1 GCA_003451975.1 Propionibacteriaceae bacterium | reverse complement strand
ATGCAGAACGGTTCCACCCCCGAGCAAGAGGCCCAGCACATGATGGAGCACAACCACATCGGTGCCTGGATGAACGAGATCCGTCGCAACAAGGCCATGACCCTGGTGGTCAACAAGGCCACCGTGACCGACGCCAACGGCGCCACCGTCGATATCTCGGTGCCGGAGGCTGCCGCCCCCGAAGCTGAGGATGCCGAGGCCGGCGAGTAATCCGAATCACTCACGACAGCGGGCGTCGCCTTCGGGTGGCGCCCGCTGTCGTCTTCGGGTCTCGCCGATAGGGTCATGGCTATGCAGCCGCTGCCGTCGCGATGGGCCACCGACCTGGCCGTTGTGCAGCTTTTTGGCTCGACCATCGAACAACACCCCGACCATCTGGTGGTGCGGACCACGGCCAACCCCGACTTCCACTGGGGCAACTTCATCCTCGTCACCGCCGCAGACCAGGTCGCCGACGCTGACCGCTGGCTGGAGGTCTTCTCCCAAACCCATCTGCAGGCCGACTGGGTCGCGATCGGACTCCTCACCCCGCCGACAGACCTCTCATCGTGGAGTGCGCATGCGCTCGATGTTGAGGTCGACCAGACGCTCAGCACCGGTAGCTGTCCTCGTGGCGCCCGGCTGGCCGACGGTTATCAGGTGCGTCGCCTAGTCGGCACGGATTGGGACCGGCTGGCCGAGCAGGAACTCGGCGACAACGAAGCCAGCGACACCTACGACGCCGCCGCCCATGAGCGATTCATACGAACCCGAAACCAACAGCTTGCCGAGGCCTCGGCGCGGGATGCGCTGGCCTACTTCGGGGCCTTTGACGGCGACACCTTGGCGGCGTCACTGGGAATCGTGGTGTGTGATGGCATCGCGCGATATCAAGCAGTCGGCACCCACAGCGCTCACCGTCGCCGCGGTCTGGCCGGGCACCTGCTCGGCGTCGCCGCACGATGGGCTGCCGATCAGCAGTGCGACCGCTGGGTGATCGTTACCGAGACCACCAATCCGGCCGGACGGCTGTACCGCAGCGTCGGATTCGAGCCTGACCTGGACACCGCGTCGGTCTACCTGGCCCCGCCTCGCTAACCGGGGCTACGGCAGCGGTGCCGATGCGCCGACAGCGAACACCGGGCCCAAGTGATCGGAATTCGCGCCTCGAACGAGTAGTTTCGGCAACGTGAACGAACAATCCATCTCTCGCGGCCCGTCGATGGCCGCCGGTCTGGGCCCGGGCGGGATGACCGACTCGGTCTACCAGTCGCTGCTGGCCAACCGGATCATCTTCCTGGGCTCTGAAGTCAAGGACGAGAACGCCAACGCCATCTGTGCGCAGATGCTGCTGCTGAACGCTGAGGACTCCGAGAAGGACATCTACCTCTACATCAACTCCCCAGGCGGTTCGGTGGACTCCGGCATGGCGATCTTCGACACCATGCAGTGGATCTCCAACGATGTCGCTACCGTCGCGATGGGTCTGGCCGCCTCGATGGGTCAGTTTCTGCTCTCGGCCGGCACCAAGGGCAAGCGCTTCGCGCTGCCGCACAGCCGCATCATGATGCACCAGCCGTCCGGTGGCCTGGGCGGTACTGCCTCCGACATTCGGATTCAGGCCGAGCAGTCATTGCACATCAAGCGCACCATGGGCGCGCTGATCGCCGAGCACACCGGTCAGACGATCGAACAGATCGAGAAGGACTCCGACCGCGACCGCTGGTTCACCGCAGAAGAGGCCCTCGCCTACGGCTTCATCGACCACGTCTACGAGCGGGCCTCGCAGATCAAAACGTCTTCCCCGAACCAGTGAGGAGCGGCGAGATGAACACTCTGCCGACCAGCGTCACCGAGGCCAGCCCCCGGATGGACTACTACATTCCGCAATGGGAAGAGCGCACCAGCTACGGCGTGCGGCGCGTCGATCCCTACACCAAGCTGTTCGAGGATCGCATTATCTTCCTCGGCACCCCGATCAGCGACGACATCGCCAACGCGGTGATGGCCCAGTTGCTGTGCCTGCAGTCGATGGATCCCGAGCGTCCGATCAGCATCTACCTGAACTCGCCGGGCGGATCGTTCACCGCGCTCACCGCGATCTACGACACCATGCGCTACATCAAGCCCGACGTGCAGACCATCTGCCTGGGACAGGCCGCCTCCGCTGCCGCTGTGTTGCTGGCCGCCGGCACCAAGGGCAAGCGCCTGGCGCTGCCCAACAGCCGCATCCTGATCCACCAGCCGGCCGCTGAAGGCAACTACGGCCAATCCTCCGACCTGGAAATCCAGGCTAGGGAGATCATGCGGATCCGGACCCTCATGGAAGGCATGCTCGCCGAGAGCACCGGCCAGAGTATTGAGAAGGTCAGCGCCGATATCGAACGCGACAAGTACCTGACGGCCGAAGAAGCCGTGGCGTACGGCATCGTGGACGACATCCTCACTTCGCTGAAGGACGTACCGAGCTGATCGGCGGGTCTGCCGCCGGACGCATTATTCGGCGGCAGAGTTAGGCTGGATAGCGCACGACCGAAAGGGTTGGACCAGTGGCACGAATCGGGGAGACCTCGGATCTGCTGAAGTGCTCCTTCTGCGGAAAGAGCCAGAAGCAGGTCAAGAAGCTCATCGCCGGGCCGGGCGTCTACATCTGCGACGAG
>DMIX01000271.1 GCA_003451975.1 Propionibacteriaceae bacterium | reverse complement strand
AACCGTCTTCGGCCAGGCCCGGTACAACCCGGCAAGTCGGTTCACCGATGAGGTTCCCGAGGGCCTGATCGACTGGCGCAGTCTGGGGAGCGTACGGCCGTCCTTCGTGACGAGTGCACCCCGCCGCGAAGCCTCGACGGGCGGCGGTAGTCGCCCCAGCTTCGGCTCCCGGCCGGCGATCAAGACGGTCAGTTCGGTGGATGTCGGCGAGCGCGTGCTGCACACCAGCTTCGGCCTCGGCACCGTCATCGCGGTCCAAGGCATCGGCGACGCCGCCAAGGCGGATGTGGATTTCGGATCTGCTGGGGTGAAGCGGCTGTCGCTGAAACACGCTCCGATGGAAAAGCTCTGACTCCGAGGTCGGCTCGTTTCCCCACCTGATGCCGCGAATGCCGGCGGGTTCGATCAGTTCTTGGTGTAGTTCCAGCCGATGTACTGCATCGGATCGGACTGTGCGCCGTTCTTCTTGATCGAGAAGTGCAGGTGGCAGGCGGTCGACAGGCCGGTGTTACCCACGTAGCCGATGACATCGCCCTTGTCGACGTGCTGACCGACCTTCACGGTGTAGCTCGACATGTGCAGGTAGCCCGATGACACCTGAACACCGTTGATGTTGCCGTGATCGATCCAGACGTTATTGCCCGAGCCGCCGTTGTAGCCGGTCTCGGTGATGGTGACCTTGCCGGACTGCGCGGCCCAGATCGGCTGGCCGCAGGTGCCGCCGATGTCATCGCCGTCGTGCATGCGGTAGTAATGCAGGATCGGATGCAGCCGCATTCCGAAAACGGAGCTCACCTTGCCGTGGGTCGGCCACTGGAACTCCGACAAATGCTTGAGGCGCTTGTTCTCGTCGGTGAGTTCGATGGCGTCCGCTCCCAGGGCCTGGAAGCGCTTCACCATCGCCGCGTCGCCGACGGCGTTGTCGATCTGGGTGAGCTCGGTATTGATGCTCTGGTTGCGTCCGTCGGCCAGATCATCGGCGGATACCTCGGGCTCGCCGAGGGCGCTGGCCATGCTGGCGATCCCGACCGGAGTCTGAACGGCATAAGCATCAGCCGCAGAATTGCTGGCCGATGCTGTGAAAGTAGCCAAGCCGGCGAATCCGATTCCTGAGACAGCGATGACGGCGAGGCCGCGACGAAGCAGTGAGGTGAGGACCTGCGAGGGGAGCCTGCGAGGAGAGGCTTGCAGAGCGCGTCTTGGCTTGTCAGCCCCCGACTGCTGCTCGATCACTTTGCCCCCGAAGATGAGTACTCGTGCCCCGCGGTTAGGCGGTGAAACAGAGCTTAGCATTTCTCAGGAAGATTCTCAGCTTCTGGATCGAGGAGATCTGGCACCCCGACCGATCAGGGAGTAATCGGACTGCGAGATGTGTTCAGGCATAGGGTCGATTTGGCCCCAATTCAGCGGGCGTGGAAGCGAGGATGGGAAGAGTGGATCTGTTCGAGTATCAAGCTCGGGATGTGTTCGAGGCTTCGGGGGTTCCTGTGTTGCGCGGCATCGTTGCCCGCACGCCACAGGAGGCGTTCGATGCTGCCAGCCGGTTGGGTAGCCCCGTAGTCGTGGTGAAAGCCCAAGTGAAGACCGGCGGGCGCGGCAAGGCAGGCGGGGTGAAACTCGCGCACAGTCCACAGCAGGCCGCCGAACTGGCTGAACAGATCCTCGGGATGGACATCAAAGGACACACCGTGGCCCAGGTCATGGTCGCCGAGGGTGCCGATATCGCCGAGGAGTACTACTTCTCGATGCTGCTGGATCGGACTACCGGTGGCTACTTGGCGATGTGCAGTCGTGAAGGCGGAGTCGACATCGAGACGCTGGCGGTAGAACGCCCGGGTGCTTTGGCGAAGGTCTGGATTGATCCGCTGATCGGATTGGACGACGCGAAGGCAGCCGAAATCGTGAAAGCAGCCGGTTTCGCTGAGATGGATCAATCCGCGATCGCAGCCGTCCTGGTCAAGCTCGGCGAGGTCTACCGCACCCAGGACGCCACCTTGGTGGAGGTCAACCCCTTGGTGAAAACCGGTTCGGGACAAATCGTGGCGCTGGACGGGAAGATCACCGTCGACGACAACGCGGCCTTCCGTCACCCGGAGTGGGCAGACTTCGCCGATACCGGTGCCGACGATCCGCTGGAAGTGCGGGCCCGGGCGCTGGACCTGAATTATGTGAAGCTCGACGGCACCGTCGGAATCATCGGCAACGGTGCCGGACTGGTGATGAGCACGCTGGACGTGGTCGCGGCCGCCGGCGCCGACCTGCCGGGCCACCCGAAGCCGGCGAACTTCTTGGACATCGGCGGCGGGGCGTCCTCGTCAGTGATGGCCAACGGTCTGGAGATCATCCTCTCCGACCCTCAGGTGAAATCGGTGCTGGTCAATGTGTTCGGCGGGATCACGGCCTGCTCCGAGGTCGCCAAGGGAATCATCGACGCCCTGGCGATCCTGGGGGACAAGGCCAGCAAGCCGATCGTGGTTCGACTTGATGGCAACGCCGTCGACATCGGACGCCACATGCTCGCTGAAGCCGCTCACCCGCTGGTGCAGCTCGAAACCACTATGGACGCGGCGGCTCACAAAGCCGCTGAACTGGCCGCGGCCTGAGAAAGGGTAGTCAGATGGCAATTTGGTTGGATCAGGATTCGCGCGTCATCGTCCAAGGCATGACCGGCTCAGAGGGGCGCAAACACACCCAGCGCATGATCATCGCCGGAACCCGCGTCATGGCCGGAGTGACTCCCGGCAAGGGCGGGCAGTCGGTGACCTTCGAAGAGGACCCGGTACCGGTGTTCAACACCGTCGCCGAGGCCAAGGCCGCGACTGGGGCCAATACTTCAGTGATCTTCGTGCCCGCACCGCACACCAAGGCCGCGGTGATCGATGCCGTCGACGCCGGCATCGAACTCGTGGTCGTCATCACCGAGGGAGTGCCGGTTGCCGACACAGCAGAGTTCGTCGCCTACGCCAAGAGGTTCGGCACGACCCGGATCATCGGACCGAACTGTCCGGGCATCATCAGCCCGAATCAGTCCAATGTGGGGATCATTCCGCCCACCATCTCCGGGCCGGGAAAGCTGGGGTTGGTGTCGAAGTCCGGCACCTTGACCTATCAGATGATGTTCGAGCTGCGCGACATCGGATTCGCAACCGCAGTCGGCATCGGTGGTGACCCGGTGAACGGTACG
This sequence comes from Propionibacteriaceae bacterium, assembly GCA_003451975.1. Lineage (GTDB taxonomy): Bacteria > Actinomycetota > Actinomycetes > Propionibacteriales > Propionibacteriaceae > Propionicimonas. The sequence continues at coordinate 2,197 of DMIX01000271.1, read as the reverse complement.
TCCCACATCGACGTGCTGGCCGCCTTCGAGGCAGATCCTGAGGTCGCGGCGATCGTGCTGATCGGCGAGATCGGTGGCGATGCCGAGGAGCGGGCGGCAGCCTATATTGCCGAACACGTGACCAAGCCGGTGGTGGCCTATGTGGCCGGCTTCACAGCACCGGTGGGCAAGACCATGGGGCACGCCGGTGCGATCGTGACCGGCTCGGCCGGAACCGCCGAGGCCAAGAAGGCGGCGTTCGAAGCCGCCGGCATCCGGGTGGGTCGCACCCCCAGTGAGACTGCGGCCTTGATGCGTGAGGTCGTCAACGCGCTCCCGTGACCAGCCGTTGACAGGAAGATCGGGCTGAGTCGGCGACTCAGGGAGCCTGGCTGGCGCGCTGACCGGCGCGCAGGGCGATCGCGGTCCACTCCGAGTCACTGACATTGGCGTTCTTGAGCGGATTCGCCAACAGATAGGTGACACGGTTGCCGGAAGTGACCACCGCAAGGCGCAAGGTCAGGGTCTTGCCGCTGATCTTGTGGGTCACCGTCCAGGTCTGTCCGGAGATAGCTGCCGCATCGGCGCCGGTGCCGGTGACCTTGTCGGTGCCGTCGACGGTGGCGGTGAGCTGGCGGGAGGCACAGTTGTTGATGTTCTTGGTCAACGTTGCGGCCAGATCCTGAGCTGCCTTCGCCGAACTGAACTCGTAGTTCACCTGGTCGGTGCCGAAGCTCACGCTGCCGTCCACGGCCGCCGGATCGTCGGCCAGGATGAGTGTGCGCTGACCCGACGAGGTGGTGTTCGACACCTTGGCCAGATCGATGCCCTCGCAGCCGGATCCGCGGGACTTCACCTGGAAGTCGGTGGTGACCCACTTGCCGAGTCCTGGTGTGATCAGGGGGAGGTCCGCCGGAACCAGCCATCCTGCGGGATCGCCAGCGGCAGGCACGCTGGCCTCCACCGAGATCGCCGACGGGCAGGTCGTCCCGGCGCACTGGCGATTCAGCGAAGCCGTCGATGTCGCGGCCAAGGCCGTGAGCGGGATGGCTTCGGGGGTGGCCACGTCGAAGATGTTCACGGTGCGGTCCGAGCGCACCAACAACACGGTGTGGGTTGCTCCGGTCTTGTCTCGAGCCTTGAGGGTCACCGCATCGGAGGTGTCGCCCAATCCGCTCACCGTCGAGGCGCTCTGCACCGTGGCCGCATCATCAGCGCAGGTGCCCAGCTGGGTGAGCCGCTGCGAATAGGCCTCGGTCGCGGTGTCCGCGTCGGTGTAGGAATCCACCGATTGCAGCACTGAGCTTCCGGTGGTGTTGCTCAACAGGCGTGCCACGCTTCGGTCGGCCTTCACCGTGGTTCCACCGGACAAGCAGATCGCCGTCTCCGTCGTGGGTGCGGAAGTCCACGGTCCGGCGCCGAGGACCGCGACCTCGCTGTCGGTGAGTACGGGGTCGACGGCTGCCGGGCCAGGGCTGCCCAGGCTGCTCGTGGGCTTCAACACGACGACCACGGCCACGACTACCAGCAGGAGGATGACGACGACCCCGGCCATCACCAGGAATGCCGGACGAATCGACCGCCCGGACTTCTCCGACGCCTCTGCCTTGGCCGGAGCCGCGGCAGTCTGGGTGGCCGCTGCGGCCAACTCCGGAGTACCGAGGCGGGCCGCAATGTCGGGCTGGCTGGCCGCGGCGGGCGTGCCGCCGTTCTTCTTCGCTGCCTTTTTAGCCTCTTTTTCGGCCTTCTTGGCTTCCTTGTCGGCCTGCTTGGCAGCTAAAGCTTCGGCCTTGGCATCAGCCTTGGCTGCGCGGGCGTCGGCCTTCGCCTCCTCCTTGGCTCGCTTGGCGTCGGCCTTGGCCTCCGCGGCGGCCTCCTTCGCCGCAACCTTGTCGACAGGGGCTTCGACCGCTTCGGTCGTGTCCGGGGTAGCAGGCTCAGGGGTGAGGGCGTGGCTGCCCAGGGCGGGAGCGGCCATCGAATAGGCCGGGCTGTCGGCGAAGCGGGAGGCCGACGGCTGATAGGACACCGTCACCTCAGGAGGCTGAGTAGGTCGGCTGACCGGAGGCAGCAGAGGTTCGTACGCCGGTGGTGGAGACGACACACTGGCCGCAGATCGACGCGGGGCTGCCCATTCCACGTCGTAGGGACTGTCATTGGCGGAGAATCGGCGTCCGGCCGAAGCCGGCAGCGCGGCCTCCGAACTGGGAAGCACCGG
>DMIX01000232.1 GCA_003451975.1 Propionibacteriaceae bacterium | reverse complement strand
CTGCTGGCCGACGAGCCCACCGGCTCCCTGGATCTGGAAACCGGACGCCAGGTACTCGCCGCGCTGCGACGAGCTGCCGATCAGACCGGCTGCACGGTGCTGCTGGTGACCCACAACCGTGCCATCGCCGACATCGCCGATCGCGTCCTGCATTTGGGCTCGGGGGAGTTGGAGGGGGATGTCACCAATCCGAATCCGATGGCTGCGACCGAGGTGAGCTGGTGAGCGTCCTGCAACGCGCGCTGCGTCGCGATCTGAAGTCCCGCGCAGCACAGTTCGTGGCGGTCGGCGTGACCGTCGTGCTCTGCGTTGCCATGTTCGGTGCGACCTTCGACGCCTTCGCGAACCTGACGGCGTCCTACCAGGGGATGTACACCCGCTATGCCATGGCCGATCTGATCTCGGTAGGCGGCGACACCAGTGCCATCGCCAGCCAAGGCCGAAAGCAGGCCGGGGTCGCACACGCCGACACTCGCGCTGTCGGCGAGACTGCGATGCGCGTCGACGGTCACCGTCAGCTGGCCCGGATCGTGGGGATGCCGCCGGACGGGGAGCCATCGGTGAACCAGGTGATGGTGTTGAGCGGCAGCAATCTGGATCCGACCCGCAACGATCAGGTCCTGGTCGAGCAGCATCTCGCCGGCGCCCGTCAATTGGTGCCCGGTGATGTGATCGAGGTGGCCACGAACACCGGCTGGGAGGCCCTGACCGTGGCGGGAATTGTCGCGTCCCCGGAGTATCTGTGGCCGGCGCGCAGCCGTCAGGAGGCGATCGTGCCTTTCGACCAGTGGGGAGTGTTGTTCGCGAATGAGAAAGTGGTGGCGACGCTGCCTGTGACCGAGGTGCAGCACGAGGCCATGTTTGTCTACACCGACAATCCACCCGCCAACCTCGACCAGCGCCTGCACGACCTCGCCCTTGGCCTGGGGGCAGTCTCCACCCAGACCCTCGCCGATCAGCCCTCCGAAGCCACCTTGTCCGAGGACCTCAACGGTTTCGGCGAAATGTCGGTGGCCTTCCCGCTGATGTTCCTGGTGGCCGCCGGTCTGGGGCTGGCGGTGGTGCTGGGCCGCATGATCGCCCAACAGCGGGGTCAGATCGGAGTGCTGCGCGCCAACGGCTTCTCCCGCAGGACGGTGCGACGTCACTACGTGGCCTACGGATACATCATCGGCACCGCCGGATCGGTCATCGGTGTGGTGCTGGGATCGCTGTCTGCAGCCTCGATCACGCGGCTGTACACCGCCGCGATCTCAGTACCGGTCACGGTGGTCGAGGTGCGGCCCACCACCATCATCGCCGGACTGCTGATGGGCCCACTGGCCGGGGTGATCGCGGCCTGGCTCCCGGCTCGTCGCGCCGCGGCGGTATCGCCGGCCCAGGTAATGCGCGGCGAGGTCACCGTCTCGGTCGGCCACCGAAGCCTGGTCGAGCGGTTGATCCCACCACTGCGACGGCTCCCGATCCGCTGGCGCAGCGCCTTGCGTGGATTGGGCCGCAGCCCGCGACGAACCCTGTCGACGATCGTGGGAGTCACCATCGCCACCACCTTGGTGCTGGTGTCCTGGGGCATGATCGACACTGTTCAAATTCTGTTGCAGCGACAGTTCGTTGACGTTCAGCACCAGGACGCCCAGGTCGCCTTCCTCGCGCCGATCCCTGCCGACAAGGTGTCGAGCACCGTGTCGGTCACCGGGGTTGCCAAGGCCGAACCTGAACTGGACGCTTCGGTCGCCATCGTCAATGGGGACAACCGCTATGCGACCAGCCTGGTGGGGCTGCGAACCGATACCACCATGCATAGTTTCCTCAGTCCGGACGGTGTCCACCTGACCTTGCCTGAGCACGGTCTGCTGCTCGGTTCCAGTCTGCGCAAGCTGTTGGATGTTCGGGTCGGTGACACCGTGACGGTCGACGCCGGAGGTGGCCGCATCGTGTCGGAGAAGGTCGCCGGGTTTGTCGATGAGCCGCTGGGAACCTTCGGCTATGCGTCCCTGGCGACGGTGGCCGATCTCACTGGAGTGGATGCCGCCAATCCGCCGGTCAGCACGGCATTGGTGACCTTCACCCCCGGAGCTGATCGCACGGCGGTGATCGATCGGCTGAATGCGGTCACTGGTGTGGCCGCCGTGATGGACGCCCATGCCCTGTACGACTTGGCGCAATCGATGATGGGACTGTTCTACGCCTTCGTCGGGGTCATGGTGGTGCTGGGCGCGATCATGGCGTTCGCCCTGATCTTCACCACGATGACCACCAATGTGTCCGAACGCAGCGTCGAACTCGCTGCCCTGCGGACGCTGGGGATGCCGCAGGGACGGGTCTCGCGACTGATCACTGCCGAGAATCTGCTGTTGGTCACTGCCGGGCTGGTGCCGGGACTGATTCTGGGCTCCTACGGCGCTGCTGCGGCGATGGCTTCGTTCTCCTCCGACCTGTTCCAGTTCAATCTGCAGATGCGTCCCACGACCGTGCTGTTCACTGCGCTGGCGATCCTTGCAGTCGGCTGGTTGAGCCAGTGGCCGGCGGTGCGCAGCATCGGTCGCATTGATCTGGCCACGGTGGTGCGGGAACGGGCAAGCTAGGCGGAGCCTCGCCCCCGGCGGGTTGGTGACGCTGGTCGATTGGGCAATAGCAGCGTTGTCAGGCTAAAATCTCTCTGATCGACTGTGCCGAGAGGTGGCAGTCCGCAGAAGTGGAGACCTGAGCTCCCACCTGCTCGCCGAAATGGTGACAGGTCGGTACCGCGGTAGGCGTGCAAGCGCTGCCGTCCCATCAGGGTCTTCGCGTATGCGGGGGCCCTTTTCTTGTGGAGCCGATCTCATCACATCAAGTCTTTGGAGGACACATCAGTACTGAACCGCGGATCAACGAGCGCATCAAGGTTCCCGAAGTGCGGCTGGTCGGACCAGCCGGCGAGCAAGTGGGCATCGTGCGCATCGAAGACGCGCTCCGGCTGGCTCGTGAGGCCGACCTCGACCTGGTCGAGGTCGCCCCGATGGCGCGTCCGCCGGTCGCCAAATTGATGGACTACGGCAAGTTCAAGTACGAAGCGGCCCAGAAAGCTCGCGAGTCACGGCGCAATCAGACCAACACCGTGATCAAAGAGATGAAGCTGCGGCCCAAGATCGACAGCCACGACTACGAGACCAAGAAGGGTCACGTCGTGCGGTTCCTCAAGGCCGGGGACAAGGTGAAGATCACCATCATGTTCCGTGGCCGCGAGCAGAGCCGTCCGGAGTTGGGCTTCAACCTACTCAAGCGCTTGGCCGATGATGTCGCCGAGGATGGCACCATCGAATCTGCGCCCAAGCAGGATGGCCGCAACATGCTCATGGTCCTGGCTCCGACCCGGAAGAAGACCGAGGCTCGCGTTGAGGTTGAAGCGGCCAAGGCCGCCAGGGCCGCCGATCGCGCCGCCGCGGCAGAAGAAGAACGTCGCCAAGAGGCCGAACTGCGCGCTGCTGCAGCCACGACCGTACATCCGAAGAAGAAGCGGGGTCCGGCAGACAACATGGACCCCGACGTAGACCTGTAAGAGAAGAAGAGAAGGACGAAGCCATGCCGAAGATGAAGACCCACTCGGGTGCCAAGAAGCGCTTCCGGGTCACTGGCTCGGGCAAAGTGATGCATCGCCAGGCCGGCAAGATGCACCTCAACGAGCACATGCCCGCCAGCCAGAAGCGTCGCTTGGACGGCGACCAGGTGATGGCTCCGGGGGATGCTAAGAAGGCCCGCAAGCTGCTCGGCAAGCGCGCCAAGTGACGTCCACCACCCCGAACTGTTAAGACTGAGGAGACACCGAAATGGCACGCGTCAAGCGCTCTGTGAACGCGCAGAAGAAGCGTCGTGAGGTCCTGGACGATGCGTCCGGCTACCGTGGACAACGGTCCCGCCTGTACCGCAAGGCGAAGGAACAGCTGCTGCATTCCTACACCTACGCCTATCGCGACCGTAAGGCTCGCAAGGGCGACTTCCGCTCCCTGTGGATTCAGCGGATCAACGCCGCAGCCCGCGCGGAAGGCATGACCTACAACCGATTTATCAACGGCCTGAAGAATGCCGGCATCGAGGTGGATCGCAAGATCCTGGCCGAGATCGCCGTCAACGACTCGGCTACCTTCGCCAAGCTGGTAGCCATCGCCAAGGAGAACCAGCCGGCCCAGGCCGCCTGACCGACAGGTCGACAACATTGGGCCGGGCTCGAGAATTCGGGCCCGGCCGACCCGTTCCAGTAGAAGGACCCAGCTATGAGCGTCCCTACGCCCCTCGAATTGCCTGAACCGTCCCAGAAGCTCCTGCGTGCTGCCCGCGCGTTGCAGCGTCACGCGGAACGGAAAGACACCCAGAAGTTCCTGATCGAGGGACGCCAGGCGGTGCGTGAAGCGTTGGCGAGCCCCGGCGTGGTGGATGCGGTGTTCTTCCGGTGGTCGGCTGCCCACGACAATGCTGATCTGGTCGCTCTGGCCCAGGAGGCCGGTGTGGATTATTACGGCGTCAGCGAGCAGAATCTGGGAACCATGGCCGACACGGTCACGCCCCAGGGTGTGATCGCCGTGGGCAATCGCATTGACCTGCCCCTGGCAGAAGTGCTCGCCGGAGATCCGCCGCCCCGATTGGTCGTCGTCTGCGCTCAGGTGCGGGATCCGGGTAACGCCGGAACCGTGATTCGCTGTGCCGATGCGTTCGGTGCCGACGCGGTGATTCTAAGTTCGGACTCCGTCGAGCTGTACAACCCGAAGGTGGTGCGCGCCAGTGTGGGC
>DMIX01000034.1 GCA_003451975.1 Propionibacteriaceae bacterium | reverse complement strand
GGGCCACCAGTATCTCCAGTGCACCCAATGGGCCCTCCCGAGGTTTGGCTGCCTCCGGGTGCGCCTCACCGCAGTCGGAGCATTGGTTCACGGGCGTGGACGTCTCCAAAGACGCGCAGGGTGATCTGATCCTGGTGAACCTGGATTCCGCGGAGGCTGTGGTGGATCTGGTCGCCTACGGCCCCGGCGGGCGGCTCAACGCCCCACGCGGTATCAGTGTGAAAGGCGGATCTGAGCAAGCGGTTCCGCTGTCGGTGATCGACCGCAACGATCTGCCGATCACTGTGAAGGTCACGACCTCACAGGGCAGGGTCGCCGCTTTCCTGCGCCAATTCAGTTGGGATCGCACTGCTCCGTATTCGTCGGACTGGGTTCCTGACGGTGTGGCACCGGCAACCAGCCTCGTGCTGCCCGGCATTCCCAGTGGCAACGGTAACCGCACATTGGTGGTCTCCAATCCCGGAGAACTGACTGCCGGCGTGGACATCGATGTGCTCAGCCCGACCGGACTGAGCCAGTTGTCTGATGCCCAGCGCATTGATGTGCCCCCGGCCACCACTCAGACAATCGAGCTGGCACCGGGCCTGGACGGCGAAGCCGCCGGAGTGCGACTGACGTCGAACCTGCCCGTCACCGCAGCCATGCTGGTCGACAATGGTCGCCCCACGGCTTCGATCGACAATGCCGTGGCCGGCTACACCCCGCCGCTGCCCCCGGACGCGGTGTGGCCGGTGTCCTTGGGCACGGGTACGGCCGGACAGTTGCAGTTGGTCAACGCCGCGGCGACCGAAGCAACCGTCACGTTGTCGATCGCCAAGGGAACCGCTGCTGCCGTGGACACCACGGTCACGGTGCCTGCCGAGTCCAGCACGACGGTCGCGTTGCCCAAGACGCTCACCACCATGATTCGCATCCGTACTGATTCAACCATGCTGTACGGCTCGGTGGTCGCCACCTCCAGCAGCGGTGGAGTCAAGGGCATTGCAGTATTGGATGTGGTCGCCACCGAAGCCCGCAGCAGTCGAGCCACCATCGCCTACGACCCGCATCTGAGCTAGTGCGGGCCTGCCCGACGCTGCCGACCTAGTCCTCGGGGTCGAACGCGGGATCGATCTGGTCGATGTCGATCCCGGTGAGCGCCGACAGCTGTTCGAGCAAGGCTCGATGCACCAACCGGCGCAACTCGGTGGCGTCCTGCGCCCGGTGTTCGATCGGACGTCGAAACAGCACCACTGCAGCGTTGCGTCCCGGGGCCGCCGACGTGGCGCTCGCCAGCGGCACCTTGTCGGCCCACCAGCGCTCCACATTGGTAGGGACGTCCTCGAATCCGATATCCACCCCGGCAAAGGCTTGCGGGCAGTGGGTCATGCCGGTGCTGACCGAGGTGCGCAAGCACTCAGCGAACAATGCCGCGCCGCGAGGCGGAGTGCGTACCGGAACCGGGCCGCCGGTGAGTTCGTTGGGTCGAGCCAGTGGCCCCCGCAACCCTCGCCCGTGCCGATCCCGTCGCCGCATGGGGCCAGCGTAGTTCACGCCGAAGTCGGTCAGTTCGGCGACACCTGCCCAGGAAGGCATAGGGCGCTCGGAGTTCCGGGGTAGCGTGATCGGGTGATCAATCGGCGCTGCTCGCGGACGGCCTGCCCCCACCCGGCGGTAGCCACGCTGACCTTCGCCTACGCCGATTCCACCGTGGTACTCGGCCCGATGTCGGCGCGTCCAGAGCCGGGCAGCTACGACCTGTGTGCCGAACACACTCAGAAGTTCAGTCCGCCGCGAGGGTGGGAAGTGATTCGTCTTCCCGGCGACATCAGCACACCACAGCCGTCGGGAGACGACCTGATGCTGCTGGCCGACGCGGTCAGAAAGGCCGGTCTCGGGGTGGAAACTCCACCAGCAGAGCCCCAGGTGGCGCGGCGCAAAGGGCACCTGTCGGTGATCGCCGATCCCGAGGATCGTTCGCGCTAGGCTCCATCTGTGATTCAGCCGGGGATATTCAAGGCAAACGACATTCGCGGATTGGTCGGCGTCGAGTGGGACGAAGCTGGGGCCCGCCGCATTGGTGCAGCCTTCGTTGACGCTTTCGAGTTGGCCGGCAAGGAATTCGTGCTGGGCCGCGACATGCGCCTGGCCGGACGCGAGTTGTCCCACGCCTTCGCCGCCGGCGCCATGAGCCGCGGCGCCAGTGTCGTCGATGTCGGCTTGGCCTCCACCGATGGGCTGTGGTTCGCCTCGGGGCATTTCGGCCTCCCTGGCGTTCAGTTCACCGCATCCCACAACCCCGGAGGCTACAACGGCATCAAGTTCTGCCAAGCCAATGCCTACCCGATCAGCCCCGAGCAGATGGCTGCCATCACCGAACTGAGTTTCGCTGAGCTGCCCCCGCTCGACCTGCCTACCGCGATCCGTCAGGTCGGCGATCTCACCGAGGCCTACGCGGCCAAGCTGCATTCGCTGGTCGATCTCAACGGTCTGCGTCGACTTCGCGTCGTGGTGGACGCCGGCAATGGCATGGCCGGGCTGACGACCCCGGTGGTGCTGGGGTCGCTGCATGTCGACCTCATCGGGCTGTACCTCGACCTGGACGGCAGCTTCCCGAATCATCCGGCCAACCCTTTGGAACCGCAGAACCTGGTCGACGCCCAACGTGCCGTGCTGGACCACCATGCTGACCTGGGCCTGGTCTTCGACGGCGACGCCGACCGTTGCTTCATCATCGACGAGAACGGCCAGGTGGTCAGCCCCTCGATCATCACCGCGCTGATTGCTCGTGCCGAATTGGCCCGCGAGCCCGGCGCGACCATCGTGATCAACACCATCACCTCTCGACTCGTGAACGAGATAGTCGCGGCCGCGGGTGGACAGGTGGTGGTGAGCGCTGTCGGGCACACCCGAATGAAGGCCAAGATGGCCGAACACAACGCGATCTTCGGTGGTGAGCACTCCGCTCACTACTACTTCCGAGACTTCTGGGGCGCCGATACCGGAATGCTCGCCGCCCTGCACGTGTTATCGCTACTAGGGAAGGCGAGTTCGATGTCGGCCCTGGTCGAGGAGTTGTCCGGCTATGTGGCATCCGGTGAGATCAACTCCACGGTCGCTGATGCGGCCACTGCCATGAAAGCAGTGGCTGATCGTCTCGGTGACCACGGTGTGGTCACCTGGACCGATGGCCTTTTGATTACGGGGGATGATTGGTGGGTAAGCGTGCGTGAGTCCAACACCGAACCGTTGCTCCGGCTCAATGTTGAAGCCCGAACCGCCGACTGGATGTCTGAACTCCGCGACGCTGCCTTGGAACTGATTCGGAAGGAACGTTGATGGAGGAATTGCCCGCCGAACTGATGGATGTGCTGGTCTGCCCTTCGTGCCGCACCAAATTCGCCTGGGACTACGAGTCCAACGAACTGGCTTGCACGAGTTGCCGACTGACCTATCCGGTTCGTGACGGCATCCCGATCCTGCTCGTGGACCAGGCCCGTCAGGACTGAGGCGTGGACGACTTCGAGGATTCGAGACTGGAAGACCCAGTCGCGCTGAGCGAAGCCGATGACATTTTGCGGCCATTGGCCGAATCCGGCGCGCGGCTGCGCCGGGAGGCGCTGATGGCACAGGACTCGCTGGCCCAACTCGGTCGGGAAGACCAGATTCGCGCCATGATCACCTTCGGGCCCGAGGCGCGCCTGTTGCGTGCGGTTCTGGAACCCACCTGCCCGGTGCCACTGGTCGCCTGGCCTCGGTTGGGGCTCCCGGGCTGGGTGGGCCCGCTGGACGTCGTCGTCGTCCTGGGTGGCGGTGACAAGGCCAGTCTTGCGGGCGCCTTCGAGGTGGTACGCCGTGGCTGCCGATTGTTGATCGTGGCACCTCCGGACTCGCTGTTGGCCCAAGAGGCCGGTTCCTCGGCCACCACCTTGCTGCCGACGACCACCGGGGACCCACTGGCCGCCGCCATCGTCGCCTTGGCCGCTGTGAATCGGCTGGGACTCGGGCCGGAGATCTCCATCCCTGATGTGGCCGATGCCATGGATGCGGTAGCTACCGAGTCCTCCGCCCAGTTGGATATCTCGCAGAACCCGGCCAAAGCCGTGGCCCTGGAACTCGCTGACGCGGCGCCGTTGGTGTGGGGGGGGTCGATTTTGGCGGCGCGTGCCAGCCGCCGCATCGCCGAGGCGCTGCGGGCGGCGAGTGGACGAGTGGTGCTTTCCGCCGACACAGGCGCCCTGGAACCGCTGCTGTCGGACGTCCCGCCTCGAGACCCCTTCGCCGATCCCTTCGAAGATGACGCGCCGCTGCGGCGTCCCGGATTGGTGATGATCGACGATGGTCGCGACGACGAGCAGGCGATGGAGGAGCGACGCCGGCTCTCGGCTTTGGCTCAGACCCAGGACGTCATGATCTCCGACCTGGCCCATGACCAAGGTGATCCGGTGGAGCGGTACGTCACCGTGTTACTGAAGGGCCTTTTCGCTGCCAGCTATCTGCGGATCGGGCTCGCGCGGCGCCGGTGACGCACCTCGCCAGTGCGGTGCTCGCGCCCCCGCTGGGTTCTGGCAGGATGGTGCGCCGTGAGCAGTCATCAAAGTAACAAGGCAGTCATCGCTGCGCTGAGCGCCAATCTCTTCATCGCCGCCACCAAATTCGGTGCCTGGGCGCTGACCGGTGCAGCGTCGATGTTGGCCGAGGGCGTGCATTCGGTGGCTGATTCGGCCAACCAGATTCTGCTGCTGCGTGGTGGTGCCACGGCGAAGAAACAGGCCACCGCCGAACACCCCTTCGGTTACGGGCGGGCTCGCTACATCAGTGCCTTCCTGGTGTCGATCATCCTGTTCAGTCTGGGTGGGTTGTTCGCTCTGTATGAGGCCTATCACAAGGTGGAAGAGACCCTCGCCGGCCACGCGAACGAGCTGTTGAACAGTGCGTGGTGGTGGGTGCCGCTGGTGGTATTGGGCTTGGCGGTCGTGGCCGAGGGCGCTAGTTTGCGGACGGCAGTCGCCGAATCGTTGCCGAGTAAGGGACGCCAGTCGTGGTCGCGGTTCATCAAGACCTCGAAGTCGCCAGAATTGCCGGTTGTCCTGTTGGAGGATTTCGCCGCGTTGTTGGGTCTGCTGTTCGCCCTGATCGGTGTCGGCATGACTCTGCTGACCCACAACCCCTACTGGGATGCGGTCGGAACTGGTCTGATCGGCATTCTGCTGTTGCTGGTGGCGATCACCTTGGCCATCGAAACCCGCAGTCTGTTGCTCGGTGAAGCGGCTTCCCCGGCGGCGGTCAGCAACATCACCAATGCCTTGGCCGGTGCTGACGGTGTGACCCGAGTCATCCATCTGAAGACACTGCACCTGGGGCCCGAAGAGATCCTGGTGGCGGCCAAGATCGCCGTCGAACCCACCGACTCTGCGGCCCGGGTCGCGACTGTGATCGACAATGCCGAGGTGGCCATTCGCAGCGCTGAGCCCTGGGTGACGGCGCTCTACCTGGAACCTGACATCGATCGTGGCGCCGGCGCGCCTGCGACGACGGATGGTGACTCTGGGCTGCCTGGGGGCACCACTCGTCTCACATAGGGAACGCTGTTCTCGTGCCGGTTGTGGGGAGTGCTGGGACTGCTTTGCTTGATCGCAGCCCATCCCCGGGCTCCCGAGTGATGAGTACCTCTGAGATTTCGTCGAATGTTCGTTGCTGTCGTGGTTGCGGTTCCACTGGCATTCGGTTTTGCGCCTTCACAGGCGCAGGCCGTCGACAACCTGAACAAGCTGGCCAAGATGGTGCCTGGAGTGAAGAAGGCCAAGCTGAAGGCTAGCGTCCAGTACCTAGCCAAGAGGCGTCACACCAGCTACCGGAAGGAGCTTAAGGCGGTCATTTCCTCGATCAACAAGGAGGTGGCATACAACAAGAAGCGCCGCAGGATTGCCGGTGCGATGTCCGCCGGCGGCTTCACAGTTCAGGAATACAGCGTTCCTGCGCGGACGGCGAAATGGGCCGGTGACATCTTCGTCAGCACTCTGGGATCGCAATCCGGCGGGGTCAACTTCGGACACACCGGGCTCTACTATCGACAAGCATCGATCCTTCACGCCCCTGGCGCTGGGAAGAAGGCACAAATTCAGCCTTCGCGTAGCGTTCAAGTTGGTGTCGGGACTGTCTACATGACAACGGTCCTTAGCATCCAGAAGCAGTACGTGGTCGCCGATTATGCGAAAGCGACTTATGAGGGGCAGAATTACAACTACATGTACTACACGAACAAGTTCCGCGACGGCACGACGGTGCATGTTCCGATGACACCAGGTATCCCCGTAAACTTGAATCCCGCGAAACGGGCGAATTGCTCCGAATTGGTGTGGGGGTCCTACAAGAACAAGGCGGGCATCGACTTGGACGGTTACACGGCTGGCAATGGAGACTATTTCGCAGTGTTCCCCTGGGATATTGAGCGCAGCGGTCTGACGTCGAGTTACGTCCCGTGATCGCGTTGAGGTTGTGGCAGCGGGGCGCTCTTGGTGTCACGCTGATGGCCCTGGCTGGGTGTGCCGGACCGTCGGCGGCGGAGCTGCCGCAGTCGACCGGTTTGGGCGATGCCGATGTGGCGGTGTACATCACTCAGTTCACTAACGATGCCACGACTGGTGGTCGGGTGGTCCTGTATGACCGCGACGGCCCGGTGTCGATGGTTTCCCATCAGGGGATTCGGGTGCCGCGGTTGATCTGGGATGAGACGGGGTTGTTCTTCGTCGATCAGACGACTGATTTTCAGATTTCCGATCGACTGGAGCGCAGTACCCGTTCGCGAGCGGCGGACACCCTGGTCGGGATGCAAGGCGGGCCTGACGGGCGTCGAGTCGTGCTGTTCAACGACGGGCTGTCGGCAGGTCAGAACCACACCGGCATCGGGGTCTACTCCGGTATCCACGAACAATCCCAGGCAGACCTGCTGGACAGCATGGCGGGCACATTTTCCTCTTGCGCCGGCGGGGTCTACTCCGCTGGGGCGAAGACCATTTCGGGTGACTGGTCGGCACTCACGCGGCTTGATCCCATTGGCGGTGGGGCGCCACAGGCCATAGGGACCGAACAGGCGGGCGTCTTGGTGAACGGCGATGACGCACCGTGTCTGGATGACGGAGTAGTCGTGCTGTGGTACGCCGACAGTAACTCCCACTTACCTGAGCTTGAAGCCTGGCAGTGGAGTACGGCGAACGGCTCCGTGCGGCGCACTCCGCTGAGGAGCGGGCCAAACCGGTTCGCGGTCGACAGCAGAGTGTTGTCCGACACGGAGGTCCCGACTTGGCTAGTGGACGGCAAGCTTCTGTGGGTGGACAGCGCGGGAGCGGCTTGGCGGGCTGATCTGAAGACTGGGGTGACTAACGAGATTCGGGATGGCTTGGAGGTTAGTGACGGGCAGATTCAGAGCTGGGTTCACAGTGGTGGTTGGGTGGTTCAGTTCGTGTATGTCCAGGACCATTCGAGTGCTCATCTGAACATCTACTCGGACAAGGATCTGTCTTTGGTTCAGACGCGGGAGCTTCCACAGTTGGCAGAGTCGACGCCTACAGATCAGATGGTCCTGGCCGTGGCTGTGAGCCCGCACTTTGCTCCCGAACCGGACAATCAGTGACCGGCGGAGCTGGCGATGCTCACAGCCCGAACAGGTGGGTGAGCACAGTGCTGCCAGCACCGCCGACACTCTGCAAGAGGCCGATCCGGGGATCGGGAAGCTGATTGACCCCGGCAGTTCCGGTCAGCTGTTGCACGATTTCGCAGGTCTGATAAATCGCTGACGCCCCGATGGGATGTCCGCGACCCTTGAGCCCGCCCATGGTGGAAATGGGAATCGAGCCGTCTCGGAAGATCTCACCGTCGGCGGCCAAGCGCCACCCGTGCCCGGGTTCTGCGAACCCCACCGCCTCCAGGATCAAAGCGGCCATGATCGAGAAGGCGTCGTGAACTTCGAACAGATCGACGTCGCTGCGATGCACATTGGCGCGCTTGAACGCCGAGCGCGCCGAGCGCGCCGACGCCTCCAGCCGCAATGGATCAGGGCGATCATCAACGCGGAATCGATCGGTCACCACGCTGGCGGCGAGCATCTTGACCGGCTGGTGGTGGAAGGCGCGGGCCTGATCGGTGCGGGTGAGTACAACGGCGGCGGCTCCGTCGCAGATCGGGGCGGCGTCGAAGCGGCGCAGCGGTGGCGACACCACCGGGGCGGCGTCGATGCTCTCCTTGGTGATGGTGCGGTCGTGGAACAAGGCGTTGGCATTGCCGTTGGCATTGGCATGGGCGTTCAGGGCGAAACCGTCGAAGTCATCGATCCGGCAGCGGTAACGCTCCAAGTAGAGCTGCATCAGCCGGGCATTGGTATTCAGCAAGGTCGCGCCACCGGGCACCTCCAGTTCGGCGTCCAGACCTTTGGCGAGCGCCGAGATCACCTGGTCGCGATCGGTGCTCATCTTCTCGACACCCAGCGCGATCGCGGACTCGGCCTGTCCAGAGGCAACTGCGAGATAGGCCATTCGTAGCGCTGCTGCACCGGTCGCGGTCGCCGCTCGCACCTGCAGAGCCTCGGCCCAACGCAGGCCCGCTTCGTCGGCGATCAGCGCAGCAAGATGCTTCTGGCCCTGCAGTTCGTCGGCCAGCATGTTGCCGACGAAGATCGCGTCGACCTGCTCCACGCCAGCATCGTCCATCGCGAGTCGAGCGGCCTCGGCGCCGAGCTGGCGCAGACTTAACGGGCTGGCGGCGACCACTGGTACCTGCCCGATTCCGACAATGCTGACCTCGCTCACGCCGCGATCCTATCGGCAGCCTCCCCGCGCCGAGCGCTCCACCTTCGGTCATTCGCTCCGCCCTGGGCTGGGGCTGTTGACCGAATCGGGAGCGCTCGATGGGACGGGTAGGATCGCAGGGTGGAATATCGGGTTGCAGACCTCTCGTTGGGCGCCTCCGGGCGGGAACAGATTACGCTGGCGGAGCACGAGATGCCGGGACTGATGGCCCTGCGTGAGCGTTACCGGGAAAGCAAGCCGCTGCACGGTGCGCGCATCGCCGGTTCGCTTCACATGACAGTGCAGACCGCCGTCCTCGTCGAAACTCTCGTGGAGTTGGGTGCCCAGGTGCGCTGGGCCTCCTGC
>DMIX01000001.1 GCA_003451975.1 Propionibacteriaceae bacterium | reverse complement strand
CCCTAACCGAAACCGCCGCGTGGCAGGCACGCCCCGCGCTGGACGCACTGCGGCCGCCCAACAGTCGTTGGGCGGCCGCAGGAAACACTGGATCAGGAGCCGGCGGAGAAACGCACGAAGCGCTTCACCTCGACACCGTTCTCCTTCAGCAACTGGCCGACGGTCTTCTTGTCGTCGGACACGCTGGGCTGCTCGACCAGGCATACCTCCTTGAAGAAGCCGGACAGGCGACCCTCCACGATCCGCGGGATGATCTGCTCGGGCTTGCCCTCCTCCTTCGCGGTCATCTCGGCGATCTTGCGCTCGTGATCGAGGATGTCGGTGGGAACATCGTCGCGAGTCACGTAGGCCGGCGACATCGCAGCGATCTGCATCGCAATACCGCGAATGAAGTCCGCATCGCCACCGTCATGCTCCACCATGACACCGACCTGCGGCGGTAGATCGGCAGAGCGACGGTGCAGGTACACCACAGCGGGACCGCTGTAGCTCGCCGCAGCAGCAAGCTCCAACTTCTCGCCGATCTTGGCTGACAGTTCGCTGACAGCCTCGGATACCGACTTGCCCGAACCCAGCGCAACCCCCTGGGCGGCTTCCAAGCCATCGACACCAGCGGCGTCGACCGCAGCGGCGATCTCGTCGGCGAGCGCCATGAACTCAGCGTTCTTGGCCACAAAGTCGGTCTCGGCACCCAGTTGGATCACCGTGTTGCCACTGGAGGCAACCAGGCCATTGCTGGCGTCCCGATCCGAGCGGTTGGCCATCTTGGCCTGTCCGGTGACCCGCAGGATCTCGATCGCAGCCTCGAAGTCGCCGTCCGCTTCGGTCAGCGCCTTCTTGGCATCCATCTTTCCGGCGCCAGTGGCGTCTCGGAGTTTCTTCACGTCGGCGGCAGTGATCGCACTCATGACGTCGTTCCTTTTCTACTCGCTCTTGGCTGGGCGAGCCGGCTTGCTTTTGGCGGCAGCCGGCTTGTCTGCGCTGGTGGCCTTCGGTGCGGCCTTGGTGGTCTTCTTCGCAGCCGGAGCCTCGGCAGCTTCGGCGGTCTCGGCAACCTCAGCGACAGCTTCAGTGATCTCGGCAACCTCAGCGACAGCTTCAGTGGTCTCGGCAACCTCAGCGACAGCTTCAGTGATCTCGGCAACCTCAGCGACAGCTTCAGTGATCTCGGCAACCTCAGCGGCAGCTTCGGCGGGAGCCTCGGCTGCTTCAGCGGTCTCGGCACCCTCAGCGGCAGCACCATCAGCACCGGCGGAGAGCAGATCGCGCTCCCAGTCAGGCATCGGTTCGGCCTCTTCACCCGTGGCCTCCGCACCGGAGGAACGCGCCAGCAGACCCTCGGCGACCGCATCGGCCAACACGCGGGTCAGCAAAGCGACCGAGCGGATGGCGTCGTCGTTACCCGGGATCGGGTAGTCAACGTGATCAGGATCACAGTTGGTGTCCAGGATGCCCACGATCGGGATCTTCAGCTTGCGGGCCTCGTCGATGGCGAGGTGCTCCTTGTTGGTGTCGACGATCCACACCGCCTGCGGCACGCGGTGCATGTCGCGGATGCCGCCCAGGGTCTTGGCGAGCTTCTCCTTCTTGCGCTTCTGCTGCAGCAGTTCCTTCTTGGTCAATCCGGACGCGGCGACGTCGTCGAAGTTGAGGCTCTCCAGCTCCTTCATCTTGGCGATGCGCTTGCTGATGGTTCCGAAGTTGGTCAGCATGCCGCCCAACCAACGCTGGTTGACATAGGGCATACCCACGCGGGTGGCCTGCTCGGCGATGGCCTCCTGGGCCTGCTTCTTGGTGCCGATGAACAGAATCTGACCGCCCTTGGCCACCGTCTCCTTGACGAAGGCGTAGGCCTGATCGATGTAGGTCAGCGACTGCTGCAGATCGATGATGTAGATGCCATTGCGCTCGGTGAAGATGAACCTCTTCATCTTGGGGTTCCAGCGCCGGGTCTGATGCCCGAAGTGAACGCCACTGTCCAGCAGTTGACGTGCAGAGACGACGGCCATAGCCGTTCCTTTCCGTGCGGACGCGCTGAGCGCGTCCTGCGTTGAGTTGTTCGAACCGAGCGTTTCGGTTCGCCTGATGTGATCGCCTTCTCGTCCACCCCTGGGGGACCTCGGACTTACGGCCCGGCATTCGCCGGTACGACCACATGCGAAGTCAGCCTGGATCTGCCAGACTGCGGAAGCGATTGTACGCCGCAGCGACCCCGTATCGCCAACTGGCTGCTCGACAGCCATCGCAGCTTTCCACAACCCTGGCGACCGCTGGCTCATCGAGTGCCGCCGTACCGATGGTGAGGGCATGGCGAAGCATCATCTGATTCTGATCCTGATCCTGAGTGTTGCACTGTCGGCGCTGGCAGCAACGCCCGCCCGCGCTGCGGATGGCGTTGCACCTGTCCCCGGACCGATCGTGCGAGGCTTCGACCCGCCCGATCAGGATTGGTCGGCCGGTCATCGCGGCGTCGACCTGCTCGCCGATCCGGGCACGGTGGTCGTCGCCGCCCTGCCGGGCACGGTCCGTTTCGCCGGATCGGTTGCGGGCCGTCCGGTGGTCGTCATCGATCACGGCACGACCCGCACCACCTATGAGCCGGTCGCGACCACGCGCACGGTTGGGGAGCCGGTCGCGGCCGGCGACTCGATCGGCGCGCTGCAGTCCGGACACGGTTGCGCCGGCGGTGCCTGCCTCCACCTGGGATGGCTTCGTGGCGACCGCTATCTGGATCCGGTCGGGCTATTCGCCGACACAGGAGGCATCCGGCTGCTGCCCGCTGACGCCGAGGCTGCCGTGCGCGACCTGCTGGCACGGCGCACGGCAACGGGCTCCGGTGTGCTGGCAGCACCGGTGCCCGGACGTATCGGTTCAGGGTTCGGGATGCGCCTGCACCCGATCTTCCATACCTGGCGAATGCACAGCGGTGTCGATATCGGTGCCGCCTGCGGAACCCCGATCAGGGCGGCAGCGGCAGGAGTGGTGGTGGCACACAGCTTTGATTCGGCCAGCGGGAACCGCCTCGGCATAGACCACGGTGTCATCGGTGGGCAGCACCTGATCACCTACTATCTGCATGCCCGCGGCTACTCGGTCACGATAGGAACCCGGGTTCAGGCCGGCGAGGTGGTCGGCAGCGTCGGTTCTACCGGCTGGAGCACCGGCTGCCATCTGCACTTCAGTGTCTGGGCAAACGGCGCCTTGGTCGATCCGCAGCGATATCTGTGAGCTGTCAGGCTCGGGGATGGGCCTGCTGATAGGCCGTACGCAACCGCTCGGTGGTGACATGGGTGTACAACTGCGTGGTCGCCAGCGAGGAATGGCCGAGAATCTCCTGGACCGCCCGGAGATCGGCCCCGCCTTCCAAGAGATGGGTGGCCATGGCATGCCGGAGGCCGTGCGGGCCCAGATCGGGGGTACCCGGCACTGCGGCCAAGGCCCGGTGCACGATGCGCCGCGCTACCCGCGGGTCCAGGCGCCCTCCGCGCTCACCGACGAATGCCGCCCTGCCCGAGGCGGGCACGATCAGCAGCGGACGCACCGCCAGCCAATCCGCCAACGCCTGGCATGCTGGACGACCCAACGGAGCGATTCGTTCCTTGCCACCCTTGCCCAGGACTCTCACCAGCCCACGGTCGAAATCCACATCGTCCAGGTCGAGGCCACAGGCCTCAGACACCCGAATTCCGGTCGAATAGAGCACTTCCATCACCGCTAGGTCCCGGCGCGCCAGCGCGCCCTCAATCGGCTCGGCCACGTCGGTGGTGGCGGCAGCGGCGGCGTCCAGCACCGCTCGGAGTTGGCTGACCTCGATCGTGGTCGGAAGTCTGCGATCCACCCGCGGGGACCGTAGCGTGGCTGCGGGGTCACGAGCCAGCCGGTGGGTGTGATACGCCCAGGAGAAGAAGGCTCGCACCGAAGCCGCCCGCCGGGCGATAGTGCTTCGCTGCGCCCCGACCGCATGCTGATTGGCCAGCCACGTGCGCAGATCGGCCAGTCGAACCTGGTCGACATCCTCGGGTCCGACACGACTCAGGTGACTGAATAGCGCCCGCAGGTCCCCCAGGTAGGCCCGAATGGTGTGTTCGGAGCGCCCCTGCTCCAGCCGCAGATACTCGCTGAACTCAGCCAACAGCGCAGTAGTCGCGGCCGGCAATTCCGACTCCGGCTCCACAGCTTCAGGGTCCCTCAGGGTCACCAGCCGCGCAAGACGGCGCGCCCGGAGCCCTAAGATGGCCCCGTCGGAGAGGAGAACAGGCGTGGGTGTGGATGAGTTCCTGACAGGTGGCCGGTTGCGACGGATCACTCGGTGGGGTGAACCGGTGATGCACGCACCCACCGAACCGGTGACGGTCTTCGACGACGAGCTTCACACCTTGATCCGTGACATGTTCACCACCATGGCGGAATCCCACGGCGTCGGCCTGGCCGCCACCCAGGTGGGGGTGGGCAAGGCCCTCTTCGTCTACGACTGCCCCGACGCCGACGAGATCTACCGTCACGGTGTGGTCTGCAACCCGGTCCTCAGCCTGCCCGAGGGCAGCGAGCGGAACTTCGAGTCCGCCGAGGAGGGATGCCTCTCCCTGCCGGGGGCCTACCAGCCACTTGCTCGGCCCGATTTCGCCGTGGTGACCGGCCAGGACGCCTACGGTCAGCCGATCAGAGTCGAAGGCACCGGTCTGCTGGCCCGGTGTCTGCAGCACGAGACCGACCATCTGGGGGGCACCGTCTTCGGAGATCGCCTCTCCGGGCGGCTACGCCGCAAGCTCTACGGTCAAGCGCAGGAGTTGGCACATCTCTACCCCGACGACTGGCCGTTGTCGCCCAAGGCGACCTCCGCTGTCGACAAGCCCGCGTCCTCGCCCAGCGCGTAGCAGGCGATCGCTGCCGCAGCGGCCACATTGAGGGAGTCGATTCCGGCCTGCATCGGAATGCGCACGACCACATCGGCCTGACGCAGCCACCTGGCACTCAACCCGTGACCCTCAGTGCCCAACAGCACCGCCAGTCTGCGCGGCTGAGCCTGTAACTGCGCAGCAAAGCCTGCCAGGCTGACCGCCGCCGGGCTCAATGCCAGTGCAGCCACGGTGAATCCGGCCTGATGCAACTGCTCGAGACCGGTGGTCGAATCCGCCATCCGCGCCCAGGGCAGCGTCAGCACTGCCCCCATGGATACTTTCACCGCACGCCGGTAGAGCGGGTCGGCGCAGCCCGGACTGAGGAGCAGACCGTCCCAGCCCAGCCCGGCGGCGTTGCGGGCCACCGCGCCGACATTGGCATGGTCGGCCAGATCCTCGGTGACGACCAGCCGCCGCGCGCTCGCCACCAGTTCTGCCACGCTGTGGCGCTGCATCCGATGCAGCGACGCCAGTGCGCCACGATGGACGTGGAATCCGGTGACCTCTTCGGCGATCTGCTCGGTGACCAGGTACACCGGCACGTCCGGTACCGCATCGATCAGATCGGACAGCTCGGCGAGCCAACGTCGCGCCAGCAGGAAGGATCGCGGCCGATAGCCGGCCAGAATCGCACGCCGGATAACCTTGGCACCTTCGGCGATGAACAAGCCTTCGGCGGCCTCCAGACTGTGTCGCAGCGCGGACTCCCGCAGCCGGACGTAGTCAGCCAACCGCTCGTCGTCGGCATCCTCGATATCGATCAGCATCAGTGATCCAGTCTCCGCAGCAGGTCCTCGGCTTGGCTGACTTTGCTCCCCAGGCGCAGCCGCTGGGCGGTTGCCATCACTGCCTGCAATTCCGCGATCGCTCGGGGGTGATCGCCGCGGGCCAACCACATTCGGCTGCGAATCAACGCCAGGTCGCAGCGTTGCTCAGGGATTCCGGACAACTCCGCTTGTCGCTCAGCCCGCTCCAACGCGGCACCGCAGCCGTCCAGGTCACCGGTGGCCAACAGACAGCGGGCACGGACCCCCTCCGCGTTCACCCAGAGTGCAGCGAACCCCAGCTCGGTGTAGATCGGCAGCGCCTCAGCAACAAGTTCGGCAGCCTCGGCGTAATCACCACGGTCCTCGATCAGCTCGCACCGATTGCTGAGCATGATCGCCAGATTGACGCTGTCGCCGGCGCGCTCGGAGCATTGACGTCCGTCGGCGAAGAACTTCTCGGCCCAGCCCAGGTGCCCCATCTCGCGAAGCGCATCGGCGAGGTTCCCCAGGGCGCGTCCGCCGGCGAAGCAGTCATCGGTGAGCGTCGCCTGACGGGAGGCAAGGCAGTAGTAGTGCACCGCCGCAGGCAGGCGTCCCATCCGCTTGAGGACATTCCCAACCCCGTTCAGAGCCCTGCCGTATTCGGGGTCTGGTGGATCCAGCGCATCGCGGAGTTGATCCCACGCTTCGTTCAGCTTCCCCCGCAACTCCAGAATCCGCCCCAACTTGCGCTGCACCGTGGTCCGGGTCGGCACCTCGGGGTGACTCAGTAACGCCCGCAGTAGTGTCTCGGCCTCGGCGAGTTGACCGGACACGTCGAGGTACTCGATCAACGCCACCACGAGTTCGGTGATGTCGGCGATGAGTTCGGTGTCGGCGTAGCTGTCGACCAGGGCCACCACCACCGGCAGGTGCTCGGTGAGCCAGGACGCATCCGGGCGTCCGGGCTGAGCATGAGCGTGCACCTCGCGGGTGAGCTGACGCACCCAACGGCCGACGGCGAGTAACTGCTGTGACCGCGGGTCGGTCAACAGGGCTTGGCGAAGCGCAAAGGTCCGCACCACGTCATGGATGGTGAATCCTTCGGCCACCGGGGTAAGCAGATGTTCGGCCGCCAGCTGTCCGAGTTGCCCCACCACGACCGGAATCGCCAGGTCCACCAGAGCTGCCGCCTCCGACGCTACGAACCAGGGACCGGGGTGTAATGCTGCCAGTCGCAGCGTGCGCCGCAACGTCTCGGGCAGAGCGCTGTAGGACAACTGCAACGCGGGGCGCAGGAACTCGTCGGCAGGCAAAGCCTCCAGTCGGGCGGCGTGATCGGCCAGCGACCATTCGTCGGATTCGGTGGCGATCGCGGCCCCGACCAGCGTGAGATCCAGCGCGATGTAACCGCAGCGCTCCACGATGCGAGCTGCGGCCTGCGGCTCGGCATCGACCCGCCCGGCTCCCACTCCCCTGCTCAGCAGTTCGAGAGATGCTGAAGGGCTCAACTCGCCGAGCACCACCGGTTCACCGACGAGCTCCTCCAGACGGTCGAGACGGCGTCGGCTGGTGACCACGATCCGCCAGCGCGGGGGCACCGGCAACAGCGGCAGCACCTGCTCGGCGGAGCCGACATTGTCCAGCAGCATCACCACGGGACGGTCGGCCAACACCCGGACCAGCAACCCCATCCGATCGTCCACCTCGAACCCCTCGTAGCCGGCCGGGGACACCCCGACGCCCAGCAACAGCCGAGAGAGCACCGACAGCGGTGTCAGCGGCTCCAGCTCGGGGTCGAAACCCCGCAGATCCAGGGCCAGGCCGGCAGCTTTCGGTCCGAGCAGCCGGTGCCACCGATTCACCACGTGGAGCGCCAACTCGGTCTTCCCAGAGCCGGGGGCACCGGAGATCATCACCATCGATCCCGGCGCGCATTGCAGAATCGCGGCCAACTCACGGTCTCGTCCGACCAACGAGGTTCGCGGTGGCCACAGCGCCGGATCATCCACGCGACGGGGCACGGTGATGTCCTCATCGATCCGACCAAAGGCCATTCGGTAGGCCCACCACCACTGTTCCTGCGCCCGGGTAGGCACGCCCAGCACAGTGATCAAGTCGAGAAACAAGGTGGCGTCCAGTCGACGTCGACCCGTCCGGAAGCAGTCGTAGACGGTGACCTTCCCCGGGCGTCCACCGGGACGACTCTCCCGGGTGCGCAGGTCGTCGATCGCCTCGGCGAGGCTGGCAAAGGATGGATCACCGGCCCAACCGCGCAGTTCGCTCAGTGCACGGACCAGCTCATCCGGCGATGTCACCGAACCTGGATCCGGTGCCGACTGCCAGGCTTGCGGGACGACCACAGCGGCATCCTAATGGACCGACCTGGCCACCCATTTGTCCGAATGGTAGACGCCCCAGTTCGGGAGCGTTCGGAGTTGGCCACCTGCATTGATCACGGCACCGATCACCCCCGAAAGTGACACCGCGGGGACGGTGAGACCCCGCGAAATCTTGGCGTGGCCAGAGGGGATCTAACCACCATGACTGAACAGCGACCAGCAGTGGAGTTCGTTGACGACGATGACACAGACGACTCCTCGAGCAGTTGGATGACCTATGCGGTCGTAGCGCTCGTCTTCGGCGCCATCACCATCGCCTTGGCGATTCCGGGAATCTGGGACGAGTACGTCGTGGGCTACTCCAGCCGTCGCTACCGCGGCTTGGTCAATGTCATCGAAGCCATCGGCTACTGGCCGATCATTCTCGTAGGGGCCGCAATCACCGTGGCTGCTGGCATCTCGGCCGTCCGGAGCTTCACCACACACCGACCGAACGAAAAGGACTGATCATGGGACTGCTCGACAAATACATCGCGAAGGTCGCCGGCGCCGGATCCGACGTGCCGTCGCTGATGACGCGACTCCTGGAATCCGACGACACCTATCTGTCGTGGACCACAGCGTCCCCGGAGGGCTTCACCCGAGAAAGCCAGTCGGTCTCGTTGTCGTGGTCCCTCATCAACACGGTGGTGGACAAGGCGATGAACGCCGCGGTTCAGGGAAAGCACATCGGCGGGGCGCCCGGCTCGATCGCCACCACCTTGCCTTTTNNACCACCTTGCCCACCGACGGGGAGGCGCTGACGCTGGTCGTTTCCCGCAGCGGGCTGTCGGCCTGGCGCTTCCTGGCCGGCGCACAGGCCGATCCGAGCCTGTATTACCGGATCAACGCCGACCACCTGCGATCGATCACTGATGTCACCGAACGTCAGGCGAACGTCCGCATCATCAGAGTGACGTTCGCCGACGAGTCCTTCTTCGACTATCGGATCATGAACAACTTCGACGAGTTCCTGGTTGGCTGCCAGCAGCTCATCGATCAGGCGTAATCCACCCTCAGGTGTTCAGCCCGCACTGCCCGGCTGCTGAGGCTCCGGCGGAGCCATCGGCGGCTGGGCAGGTGGCTGATACGGCGACGCGAGCTCGGGCGCATCAGGCTGAGCGCCGGTAGTCAGCGAGTTGGCACCGCGCTCTCCAGGGGTGGCCAACCGCGCGGACTTGCGTCCCTCGAGAGCTTCGGCCTCCGCAATTGCCTGTTGCACCGAGGCGGCTGAGTTCGCCTCGTCGGCCTTCTTCTGCGCCTCGATCTCGGCGAACACATCCACCGGCTCGGGGGCGGTGAAGTCGCCGGCTGCGGCTTGGTCTTCCGCAAGGCCGGCTTTGGAGAGCCCGGCACCGGCCATGCTGCCAAGCCCCTTCAGCGCATCGTTGAGTTCGGATGGGATGATCCACATCTTGTTGGACTCGCCGCGCGCCAGATTCGGCAGCATTCGCAGGTACTGGTAGGCCAACAGCGATTGCGTGGGCTTGCCGGCATGAATGGCGGTGAAGGTGGTCGTGATGGCGTGGGCTTCGCCCTCGGCACGCAACATTGCGGCCTGTCGATCGGCTTGGGCTCGCAGCACGGCTGACTCACGCTCGCCTTGGGCGCGCAGAATCGCGGACTCCCGATCACCGGAAGCAGACAAGATCTGCGACTGGCGCTGGCCTTCGGCCAGCAGAATCGCCGCACGCTTGTCGCGCTCCGCGCGAGCGCCCTTCTCCATGGCGTCGCGGATTGTGGCCGGCGGCTCGATCGAACGCAGCTCGACCCGGTTGACCTTGATGCCCCACTTTCCGGTGGCCTCGTCCAAGACCGCGCGCAACTTCTGGTTGATCTCCTCGCGGCTTGTCAGCGTCTGCTCAAGATCCAAGCCACCGATGATGTTGCGCAAGGTGGTCATGGTGAGCTGCTCAATGGCTTGAATGTAGTTCTGAGCCTCATAGGCAGCCCGTACCGGGTCGACGACCTGGTAGTAGATCACCGAGTCGATACTCACCATCAGGTTGTCCTCGGTGATCACGCCCTGCGGCGGGAAAGGCACCACGGCCTCCCGCATGTCGATGGTGTAGCGAACTGTGTCCAGGATGGGGACCAGCAGATGCGGGCCCGGATCCAGAGTGCGTCGGAACTTGCCGAGCCGCTCGACCACGCCGACCTGCTGTTGACGAACCACCCGCACCGATCGCATCAGGACTGTCGCGACAGCGGCGATAACGACCAGCCAGGCGACGATTGCGATGATCTCGTTCATGACTCTCCTTGGTGTCAGTAACTCAGGGAAGTGCTTGGTGCCGCGGGTAGACGACCGCCAGTTCACCATCGATCTGGTACCCCTCGATCTCGGTTCCCGCCGGGATCGTGCCTTCCACGGCGCGCGCCGTCCACGATTCGCCGCTGACTTTCGCCTCACCGGTTTCGGTAGTGATCTCGGTGATAGCGACGCCCGCCGAGCCGACCATCTTCTCCAGACTGGAGCGATAGCCCGGTGCCGACCGGATCTTCGCCAACAGCGTCGGGCGCAGCAGCAACAACATCGCGACCGCAACGATCAAGGCCACCAGGATCTGCAACCAGATCAGGCCCGGAAAGACCAACGCGACCGCGACGCCGGCCAGCGCCCCCGAAGCCAACATCAACAACGTGAAGTCCAGCGTCGACGTCTCGGCGATCGCGAGCCCCACCGCGATGATGAGCCATACGATCCAGGCGTTTTCAGCGAGCCACTGCATGTCTTTCCCCGCTCCCGTTGCGGACTCCGTCAACCCTACAGGGATACCACCGCCGAACCGACTGCGGAAACGGCGTTTTCGCTCAGGAGAATCGCGGACGGTAGGTGGTGCGTGCCGACCAGCGACCGTCGGTGGTCGAGATCTGCAACGGCAGGTCGAAGGTGTAGCTGACCAATTCCGAGGTCAAGATTCGCGACAGCGGGCCGGCTGCGACCACTCGCCCCTGTTTCAGCAGCAGCGCATGAGTGATCCCCAACGGAATCTCCTCCAGATGATGGGTCACCAGCACCGTGGTCGGCGCCTTCGGATCCAGACAGATCTCGCCCAAGGTCGCCACCAGTGCCTCGCGCCCGGACAGATCCAGGCCGGCGGCCGGCTCGTCGAGAAGCAGCAGTTCGGGGTCGGTCATGAGGGCTCGGGCGATCTGAACCCGCTTACGTTCGCCCTCACTCAGCGTTCCGAAGGTGCGATCGGCCAGGTTCTCCACCCGCAACTGCCACATCAGTTGACGAGCCCGCTGACGATCGAGCTCGGCATACTGCTCGTGCCAGCGCCCGGTGACGCCATAGGCCGCCGACATGACGACATCTGCCACCGACTCGCCTTTGGGGATCTGGTCGGCCAGGGCCGCAGAACTCACCCCGATACGCGGGCGCAACTCGAACACGTCCACAGCCCCCAGTCGGGAGCCGAGCAGCTGCGCAACGCCCCGGGAGGGGTGGGACTGAGCCGCCAGGATCTGCAGCAGCGTGGTCTTGCCGGCGCCATTGGCACCGAGAATGACCCACCGCTCACTCTCGGCGATCGTCAGGTTGACCGAACTGAGCAGAGTGGTGCCCGACCGGATGATCGAGACATCCTCCAACTGCACGACTGTCATGGAGCCAACCTATCCAATAAGCGGCCCGACAACGGGAATTGCCACCCGGTCAGGCGCCGGTGGAGTGCAGTCCCCCATCGACATGGATCATCTCGCCGGTAGTGGCGCTGAACCAATCGCTCAACAGGGCGACCACGGCGCGTGCGGTGGGCTCCGAATCGGTCGGGTCCCAGCCCAGCGGGGCCCGATCTGCCCAGATCGAGTTGAAGGTCTCGGCGCCGGGAATCGCCTTCTTGGCGATGGTGTCCAGCGGGCCTGCGGAAACGAGGTTGCACCGCACGCCATCGGGTCCCAGATAGCGCGCCAGGTAGCGCGAGGTCGACTCCAGCGCCGCCTTCGAGACACCCATCCAGTCGTAGGCCGGCCACGCCACCCGTCCATCGAAGGTGAGGCCCACCACCGAGGAGTTCGGTGCCAACAGCGGCTTCACCGCCATCACCAGGCTCACCAGCGAATAGGCCGACACCTGCACCGAAGTACTGACATCGGAGAACGGGGTGGACAGGAATTTGCCGCCCAGGGCGGTCTCGGGATTGGCGAAAGCGATGGAGTGCACCACACCGTCAAGGTGGTCGAAGTGCTCCCCCAACCGGTCGGACAATGTCGCCAAATGTTCAGGGTCGGTGACATCGAGTTCCAGCAGCGGCGGTTCTGGATCGAGACGCTTGAGCACCCGAGAGGTCAGACTCATCGCACGGCCGAAGTTGGACACCACCACGGTGGCGCCTTCCGCCTGCGCGATCTCGGCGACCCGATAACCGATCGAGGTGTTCATGGTCACGCCAGCGACCAGGATGTTCTTGCCGTTCAGAATTCCCATGTTCTTCTTTCTGCTTAAAAGCCCATGCCCAGGCCGCCGTCAACCGGCAGCACGATCCCGGAGACATAGCCGGCCTCGTCGGAGGCCAGGTATCGCACTGCGGCCGCGACCTCCTCGACACTGCCGAAGCGCCCGGCCGGAACCTGGCTACGGTAGCGCTCGGACACCTCGTCGCCCAAGACCGCGGTCATGTCGGTCTCGATGAATCCCGGTGCCACGACGTTGGCGGTTATGCCACGACTGCCCAGTTCCCGGGTCAAGGAGCGTGCCATGCCCACCAGGCCTGCCTTGGACGCCGAGTAGTTGACCTGGCCGGCTGAGCCGTACAACCCGACAACCGAGCCCATGAAGATGATGCGGCCGAATCGCGCCCGGATCATGGTCTTCGAGGCACGCTTGGCGCACCGGAAGGCCCCGGCGAGATTAACCTCGATGACCTGCGCGAAATCGTCCTCGGTCATCCGCAGCATCAAGGTGTCCTTGGTGATGCCGGCGTTGGCGACTAGGACTTCCACCGGTCCGTGGGCGGCCTCGGCTTGCGCGAAGGCTGCGTCCACTGCTGAAGCATCGGTGATGTCGGCTGCGAGCCCGAGCACTCCTTCGGGGGCTGCACCGGTGGTTGACAGTCCCGCGACCCGATGGCCGGCGGCTGCGAAGTCGGTGGCAATGGCTGCGCCGATGCCGCGGCTGGCACCGGTCACCAGCACGCTGCGAGGCGTCATCGTCGAATCAGTCACGCCGGAAGGCTAGCTGAAACCGACTCAGCGAGCGGACTTTGGCGCGATGCGGAAGCAAAGTCGCCTTCGTAAGGTTCAATTGCGGTGGGTGCAGATGGTCCAGCGTCTGGGAAGGTGATCATGGTCAGAATCCAGGCAGTCCTGCTGAGTGCGCTGTTGCTGCTCACGGCGTGCACCGGCACAGCCTCCGGTACGCCGCAGTTGAACGGAACGTCGTGGATCGTGAGTAGCATCGCCGGCACAGCCACCGTAACCGACCAGCAGCCGACGCTCGCCTTCGCAGACGGTCGGGTTTCCGGCTCTACCGGGTGCAACACGGTGTCCGGGGCGTACACCCAAAATGGCGACGGAGTGACCTTCTCCCCCATGGCAGTGACCCAGATGGCATGCCCGGAGCCGGTGATGTCTCAGGAGACCGCCTTCCTTGCCGCATTGAACAAAGTCGCTCGTGCCAACGGCGACACCACCACGGTGCGGCTTCTGGGTGCCTCAGGAGATCCCCTGCTCACGCTCACGACCCCACCGGTGCCGTCACCGACCCCGTTGGCGGCGACCACCTGGAGTCTGGAATCCATCATCGAGGGCACCACGGCCAGTTCACTGGTCGCCGGCACCTCGGTCACCCTCACCGTCGACAGCGACGCCGGGTCGTACTCCGGCAAGGCATGCAACAACTTCGGCGGCGATGTGACCGTCGCCGGCGACAGCATCACTTTCGGCGTTGCACACAGCACGAAGATGGCCTGCCCGGCCGACGAACTCGCCCAGGAGAATAGTGTCCTGTCGATCCTGCCGCACCTCACGACATGGGTGGTGGCGGGCAACACCCTCACCCTGACCGCTCCGGGCGGCACCTTGAGGTTCGTGGCCTCGTGAATCTGGATCGAGCACTCCACCTCCTCGCCTGTCCGATCTGCCGAGGCGATCTTTCCCGCTTCGACGGCCAACTGCGCTGCCCGAGCGGACACAGCTTCGACATTGCGCGCCAGGGCTATGTCAACCTGGCGGGAAGTGCCGAGCCGAACAACGCCGATACCGCCGCCATGCTCGACGCTCGCGCCCGCGTCCATGCGGCCGGCATCTTCGATCAGGTGACCGAGATGGTCTGCACCATGGCCCATGGCAGCGGCACCATCATGGAGGTCGGTGCCGGCACCGGTGCCTATCTGAAAGCGGCACTTGGCGATGATCCGGCGACGGTCGGGATAGCCCTGGACGTGTCGAAGAACGCCGCCCGGCGCTGCACCAAAGCAGACCAGCGCATCGCCGCGATCGTCACCGATGTCTGGAAGCCGCTGCCGATCGCCGAACGCAGCCTCGATACCGTGCAGGCCGTCTTCGCGCCACGCAATCTGCCTGAGTTCGCCCGGGTACTCCGCTTCGATGGTCGATTCATCGCGGTAACACCACGACCGCCACACCTGGCTGGATTGCGGGACGCCTACGGCCTGCTGGACATCCCCTCGGCGAAATCCGAGCAGCTCATTGCGGCCGCCGCCGAGTTCTTCGATCTGATCGACACCCGGATCGTGAAATACCGGGTGTCGGTCGACGAAGGATTGGCGGCCGATCTGGTCGCCATGGGGCCGAACGCCTTCCATGAACCACCGACCCACATCACAGCCTCGGCGGTGAACATCGACGTCACCGTGCAATCCTTCCGTCCGATCCACGCCTGATCAGGGAAAATGCAAGGATGAGCCCATGGTGACCTGGCCGGACACAGCCACCGCGAGCCTTCTGGCGACGCTGACCGAACAGCTGGAGCTCGTGGTGCCCCACGCGTTGGCGCTGCGCCGGGAGCTGCATCGCCATCCTGACCTCAGTGGCGCCGAACGCCCCACCGCGGACAGACTGCGCCACGCGCTGCCCACTTTCAAGGCGACCCGGGTGGCCGACACCGGCTTCCTGGTGCGGGTCGGGCCCCCGGGACCGGCTGTGCTGATTCGTGCCGAATTGGACGCGCTGCCGCTGGTCGAGGCGACCGGGGTGGATTGGGCGGCCACCGGCGGCGCCATGCATGCCTGCGGCCACGACGTCCATCTCGCGGCTCTGTGGGCGCTGTTACAGGCCGCACGCAAGGTCGAGTTGCCCGTGGGATTGATCGGGCTGTTCCAGCCCCGCGAGGAGGTACAGCCCTCCGGCGCCCAGTCAGTGGTGGCCTCGGGAGTGCTGAA
This sequence comes from Propionibacteriaceae bacterium, assembly GCA_003451975.1. GTDB lineage: Bacteria > Actinomycetota > Actinomycetes > Propionibacteriales > Propionibacteriaceae > Propionicimonas. The sequence goes on along the minus strand of DMIX01000001.1, from coordinate 8,607 downwards.
GGACGACGAGGTCGCGGCTGTGGTTGGCGCCCACGTGCAACCGCGGGTGGTCAGTGGTGTCGTGAGCACCGGCATGGGGGCGGTCAACGCCGCCGCAGACGAGTTCGAGATCACCATCCATGGCCAGCCCGGGCATGGCGCCTATCCCCACATCACGATCGATCCGGTCCCGATCCTGGCCGCCATCATCAATGGCATGCAGGAGTTGGTGAGCCGCACCATCGATCCGGTACACCCGTCGGTGATCACCATCGGACGCGTCGAGGCCGGCACTGCGGCCAACATCATTCCTGCCAGCGGACAGCTCTCGGGAGTGATTCGCACCATGTACGAGCAGGACCGGCTGCAACTGCACACGGCGATTCGCAGCCTGGTCAATCACACCGCTGCCGCCCGTGGTGCCACCGCCGACATCGAGATCACCACCGGCCATCCACTGCTGGTCAACGACCGTCGACTGGTGCAGTTCACGGACCCGCTGCTGGACCATCTCGGCATCCCGGTGGCCCACGAACCGTTCCGCTCCTGCGGTGCCGACGACTTCTCGCACTACTCTCAGATCGCGCCGACCCTGATGATGTTCGTCGGCGTCCACCAGGACCTGGCAGCTCCGATCAGCCAGGACGCGGCGAACGCCCGCTCCCAGGTGGGCCTGCACCATCCCACCTTCCTGCCCTCTTCAGAGTCGGTCGGACTGGTCGCGCGATCGCTATTGGCCGGCTTCCTGGCCAGCGCCCAGCTGGCGCGACACTGAGTATCCGGCGCCCGGCTGGCCAACCCGCGTACGGGTCATTAGGGTGCCGCCCATGCGCGTCACCGAATCTGCGTTGACCACCACACGCGAGTTCTTCGACGGAGTGGCGCTGTTCTTCCGCAGCATCGGTGTGATGGCGCATCGGCCGCGGCTGTATCTGCTGGGGATCATCCCCGGTGTGATCTCGGTACTGATCCTGGCGGCTGCGATCGCCTCGGTGGCCCTCGGGCTGGACGCCGAGGTTCGCGTGCTGACCGGTTTCGCCCACGGGTGGGCACCCTGGCTGCGCAGCACCGTCGACATCGCGGCGCGGGTGGCCGTGGTGGGACTGAGCGTGCTGATCTCGATCTGGGCTTTCACCAGCTTGGCGCTGCTGGTGGGTCAGCCCTTCTTCGAACGCATCAGTTCGGGATTAGATGACGAGGCGGGAGTGCCTGACGGCCCGCCGTCGACGCTGTGGAACGACCTGCTCACCGGCCTCAGGGAGGCGTTGCGCGTCGGTGCCCTGGTCGCAGTCGTCGGCCTGGGACTGTTCATCGCCGGCTTCATCCCGCTGGTGGGCCAAACCGTGGTGCCGGTGATCGTGGCCCTGTTCGGCGGCTGGACGCTCATGGTGGAGCTCACCGGCACGCCGTTCGCCCGCCGCGGTTTGGCGCTGACGCAGCGCCGGATCCGGCTACGGCAGCATCGGGCTCGAGTGCTCGGGTTGGGCGTGGCGCTCTTCCTGGTCTTCCTGATCCCACTGGGTGCGGTGCTGTTCATGCCGGTCGCCGTCGCTGCAGCCACCGTCCTCACACAACAGATCACCGCGCTCACCGGGCGCGACGACATCGACGTTGCGGCGGGCCCCTCGGCGGGTGCTCCACCGCAGCAGCACTGAGCCACCGCCGACCGCCCGCCCGGTAGTTGCCTGACCGGACGGGCAGCCGATTCGATGGTGTCGAGGATGAACCCTCTAACGCGAATCACTCAGGAGCAGTTCGCGGCGCCCTTGCTGGTGCCACAGCTCTGATCGACCCAGTCACCCAGTCCCGACGAGGTGCGGCCGTAGCTGGTGGTCGCGTGCACGGTCCATTCATGGTGATCCAGCGCATAGTCGGTGCCGACAGTCTTGCCTGCCCGGTAGAACCGGACCGCGTCGTCGCCACCGAGGCCGAAGCCGCCGGTCACCGAGTCGATATCGACCACGTAGTAGCCGCCCGCAGCGATCGTGGTGTTCGCCGGAATGGTGTACACGTGCGCATTGTCATCGTCGGACAGTTGGGCGCCGTCCAGGGAGATGGCCTGGTTCGAGGTGTTGTACAACTCGATCCAGTCCCCGGGGGTGCCACCGCTGGACTCGATCTCGTTGAGCACAACCCAGGAGATGTCCGGGGTGATCGTCGAGGTGAAGTCGTTGGCGGTGCCGTAGGTCGAGGAGTGGGTGGTCGTCCAGTTACCGCTGCCGTCGCGACCGTAGGTGACCGGGGCGTGGGTGGTCCACGACCGGGAATCCACCGGGGAGTCCACGCTCAGGTCGGTCGCATCAGCGGCGAACAGTCGGGCCGAGTCGCCATCGCCGAAGCCAAAGCCGGCAGCACCCAGCGACGGGGCATCGATCTGGACGGCCAGCAAAGCTCCGGCGGCCAAAGAGGTCCCCGACCCAATCCTGAGGACATGGCTGTCGGTGTCGTCGGAGATGATGGCCTGCCCCAAGTCGATCGAGTTGGCGGTGGTGTTCTTCAGTTCCACCCAGTCGCCATGGGTGTCGTCGCCGGTGCTCTCCACCTCATTGATTACGACCCCGTCGATGTTGGGAGCCGAGATGCTGGTGAACTGGTTGACCGCCTCATAGCTGCTCTGAGAGGTTCCCGCCCAGGTGCCCGCACCGGGAACCGTGCGTCCCCAGGTATAGACGGCGTGATTCACCCAAGTGAAGCTGTCGATCGGGGTGGTCAGCGTGGTGTCGCCGGCAGCGAACAGCCGAGCGGAATCCGCAGAACCCAAGCCGAAGCTGCTGTCACCGGTGTCGGTCCGGAATGCCTTGTAACCGTAGCCGGGAATCGTGGTGCCTGACGGGATCACCAGCACGTGCGTGTCCTCACTGTCCGACAGCATCGCCCCGTCGAGGGTCACCGCGCCGGCACTGGTGTTGTACAGCTCGATCCAGTCACCGTGAACGGCATCGCCGGTGGACTCGACCTCATTGATCTTGACCGAGGTGATGTCGGCAGGATTCCCGGTCGGGAACACGTTGGCGGTGCCAAAGGTGCCGTAGGCGGTGGTGGCCCACTGTCCAAGGCCATTCCCATCAGGATTGTCCCAGTCGCGGCCATAGGTGGTCGACGCGTGAGCCGTCCAGCTGTAGGCATCGGCGGGCGTCGTGCTCAGATCCGTCGTGCCGGCCGCGAACAGCCGCGCCGAGTCGGCCGAACCAAGGCCGAAGCCACCGACCCCGTCCACGGTGAACGCTTGGAAGCCACCCGCAGCCAGGGTGACGGAACCGATGGTGTAGCTGTGCGTGTTGGAGTTGTCGGACAGGATCGCACCGGTGAGATCGACATCTTCTTCACCGTAGTTGTAGAGCTCGATCCAGTCTCCGTGGGTGGAGTCGTTGTTGGACTCGACCTCGTTGATCACCACGGTGGCCAGATCGGTGGTGGTTGCCCAGGCGGGCGAGACATTCGCGATGGCCAGGCCCAGCGGCAGGCATGCCGCCAGAACCGGCAGGGCGATTGCGCGCAGGCTGCGCGCAGCAGGATGTGTCATAGCGTGCTTCTCCTTGTGAGTTGTGGGCACAATGGAAGTCGCTGGGTTGAACCTCAGTTCCGATGAGGTTCAACCCAGCTTCCCTGCACCCGGGTTGGCTGACCTCACAGGTCCCGCCAATCAAGCATCCTTGCGAGTCTTGACCGACGGGGTAGTTCGGTCAGAACAAGTGTTCTCGGCGGAAGCTTCGGTACACAACAAACAGCTCAAAGACTGAATCTGAACTCCGTGGGCAGTTTCTCAAGCGAATTGCAGTTTGGGCGCCTGACAATTCCTCAAACCTGCACGGTCATTGGCCTACAGGACTTGTGTTCACTCGGATTTCACCGAAGAACCCCCTCGTGTTGCGCACTGAATTATGCAGTATGGCCAAGCTTCAGTTGTTTTGTAGGGGACTTGCCACTCATTAAGGACGTGCGCCATGCCTGTGTTCGATGCCTCACGAACGTTCCGTCTTCGCCCACCGACAGCGCGCCCACCGGTGCGCAAGAGCATCGCGTTCCTGCTCGCCGCCCTGCTCGCGATGACTGCATTGGTGATGACAGCTCCAGCAGCTCACGCTGACGGCACAGACCTCGTGAATATCCCTGACGCCAACCTCAAGGCGGCGATCAACAAGGCCCTTTCGCGCAGTGATCTCACCTCCGCTGTCACGGTGGACGACGCAGCGGGTCTCACCAGGTTGAGCATGACCTCTGCCACCGGCCCGGTCAGCGACCTCACCGGCGCCGAAGCGCTGACCAACGTCACCCGCTTCGAGATGCCCTGTGTGAAATCCGGCCTCACCTGCAACAGCGACCGCAACTACAACAGCGTCACGGACCTCTCCCCACTGCTCGGCATGACCAATCTCACCTGGCTACAGATCGCCAACACCCCCGCGACCAGCCTCCCCGACTTATCCGCAGTGACCAAGTTGGAGCGTCTCGACGTGTACGCCACCGACATCACGGATCTGAGCCCACTGAGCTCCCTGGGCAGCCTGAAGTCACTGACGGTGAGATACACCGATATCGCGGACGTGTCACAATTGGCGGGTTTGGCAGGTCTCACAACGCTGAATCTGTCGAACAACCAGATCAGACATCTGGGTAGATTCGCCCCCAACCTCACATTGTTGAACCTCAGTTACAACATGATCGTCGACGTATCGCCGCTTGCCGCCACCTATAACACCCAGCCGTTCGAGACGGTCGACCTGACTCATAACCGCATAAGTGATCCCAGCCCGATTGCCGAGGCGTGGGCAAACGGAATTATCGTAACCAAGCCGACGTCCTTGCAGACGGGCTTGAAGATCGGCTATAACCGCATCAAGGACTTCTCATCATTCGCCTCGGGCTGGAACCTCCCCGCCACAACGGACCAATTCGCCAGAGGGACCTACCAGGATGTCTACGTTGGCGCATATCAGAGCGGCGGAGTGACTGTCCCGCTTAGGGGCGCAACCAGCGCACAGGATTGGTCACTCATCACCTCAGGCGCCAGCTACGATTCCTCAACTCAAGTGCTCACCGTGGACGACCCGAGCACCACCACCAGCGTCACATTCAAGGGCTACCAGTGGATCGTCCATTTCGAGGATGCCCCCTATGACCCGCTGGACGACACCGGCGCCACCATCGGCGATGGCAACAGCAATGAGCTGACCACCAATCCGAAGATCGGAGACATCCTCACCGTCGCCAACAGGGGAAGCCTCTTCACCTCCAGCCCATGCACCGCGGCCGGTGCGGACGACCCGTACTCCTACCAGTGGCTGCGCGACGGCGAGGAGATCTCGGGGAACACCAACTTCGGCACCTTCTACGACACCGCAGCGGACGTCAACGGCGGTACCGACCAGACCGGCCTCACCTCCGACCGCTGGCTGGGTGGGCCCGGCCGTAATGCTGCCTATGTGGTGTCGGCAACCGATGTCGGGCACACCTTGTCGCTGCAGTTGACCTGTACCGCCGACGGACGGCTCACCACCACAGCCGAGACCGAGGTTGCCGAGGCGCCCGAGTCCGAGGCGCCGGTGATCCAGACCCTCACCGACACCACGGTCTACGGCACGACACCGTACATGCTGCACCGGCTGACCGGGGTGGTAGGCGATCCGACCAACCCGAGCTTGCCGATCTACGTCGGCCAGCTCGACTCCGGCAACACACTGGTCGATCCTTCCCGACTCACGGTAGCGGCCACCGCCAGCGTCGCCGCATCCAGCGGCCAGCCAGCACCGGCACTCAGTGAGATCACCATCACCGGAACCGGGACGGATCGCACGGTGACGGTGAACCCGACCCAGACCTACGGCGACTCACGCATCACCGTGACGGTCACTGGCACCTCGGGCAAGACCGCCACCCTGCAGTTCACCTACCGGGCCTCAATCGCCACCACGCCCACCAGCCGGGTGCTGTTGGACACCAGCGACCCGTCCACCGCGATTTCGGTGGGCGATGGCTTCCTGATGGTCGCCGACGACGAGGATGACCTGATCCGGCTCTACGACTCGACCAGCTCCAGTCGGCAGGTGAACCAGTTCGTGCCCTACTCCGGGAACCACTCCGGCGAGATCGACTTCGAAGCCGCAGCACGCAAAGGCGACAAGGTCTATTGGTTCGGATCACACAGCAACAAGAAGGACGGCAGCATCGAGTCCAGTCGGCAGGCGGTGTTCCGCACCACTGTGTCCGGCAGCGGCGCCACCGCGAAGCTCACCGCGGACGGAAGCTACCTCAACAACGCCAGCCACGACGGACTGCGCATCGATATGGCCCGATGGGATGCCGAAAACGGTGACCCACTGAATCTCACCGAAGCCATCAAGAAGGGCAGCCCCACCGCCCTCGGCGGCTTCGACATCGAGGGGGCGGAGTTCTCCCCCAACGGCTCATCGCTCTACCTTGGGATGCGTTCTCCGGTGTCACCGGCAGCGGTCGGCGGTAAGGCGGTGATCGTTCCGGTAACCAATATCGACGCGGTCATCGACGGCACCGACGCGCACGCCACCTTCGCCGATCCGATCCTGCTCGACCTCGGCGGGGACAGCATCCGCGAGTTGCGCAAGAATGATCGCAACGAATACCTCATTCTGTCGGCAAAAGCGCCTGACTCCAGTGACGCGGACACCCAGCACCTGTGGGCCTGGGACGGCCAAGCCGACAGCCAGCCGCGGTTGTTGACCACCCAGCTTCCGGCCGACACCGAGCCGAACCACACCGACAATGCCGGTGCCTGGGAGGGTATCGGTGAACTGCCGACGCGCCTGGCCCCCGGTGCCGAGGTGCGGTTGATCATGGATCAGGGCTACGAAGTGCTCTACCCCGGGGCGGGAGAGAACAAGAAGGACGGCTACAACAGCAAGGCCCGCACCGATCTGGTCACCCTCGCTGGAGCGGTCGGCACGCAGGCTGAGGCCAGCGATCCGGGCGACTTCGGGTCGCAATCGGCCAGCACCCTCAGTGCGCCGCGCAAGGTGACCGTGACCAACACCGGTTCCAATCCGCTGCACCTCGGCAAGATCACGACCATCGACTCCGACGGCGCCTCCGCCGATGACTTCTTGATCAGTGCCGAGACCTGTGCCGCGGGCACCTTGGCCCAGGACGAAACCTGCACGGTCACGGTTCGCTTCGCACCCGCCCGGGAGGACGCCGTTTCGGTGGCTCAGTTGCGTATCGCCAGCGATGTGCCCGACAAGGCCACCTTGGTGGCGCTGACCGGCACCTCCACCAGTGCGCCAGCATCGGCACCGACTGAGGTGATCGCCGGTACCGCGGTCATCGTCGGCATCGCCCAGGTCGACCAGAAGGTGTTGGCCGTGCCGAGCGGGTGGAGCGCGGGTGCCTCGTTCAGCTACCAATGGCTGATCGATGGGACCCCGATCACCGGTGCCACCGGGGCTCAGTACACCCCGGTGGCTGCCGATGCCGGCAAAGCCCTGACAGTGTCGATCACCGGCTCCCTGGCCGGAGCCGCCGATGCCACTGCGGTCAGTGATCCGCTGACTGTGGCTACCGCACAACTGACCGCCGCCACCCCGGTCATTTCCGGAGTGGCCCAGGTTGAACAGACCGTCACCGCCGAGGCGGGAGTCTGGACCGAAGGCACTGGCCTGAGCTACCGCTGGTTGCGCAACGGCAAGGCCATCGCCGGAGCCGACAATGTCACCTACACGTTGACCGCTGACGATGCGGGAACCATCCTGGTCGTCGAAGTGACCGGATCCAAACCCGGCTACGACTCCCAGTTCCGCAACTCCACGCCGGTGTTCGTCTCCGAAGGCAGTCTGACCGCGAATTCACCGGCGACCGCTCCTACCATCAACGGCCGAGTCCAAACCGATCAGGTCGTCACGGTCAACGCCGGCGCGTGGCCGGAGGGTGTCACCCTCAGTTACCGCTGGCTCCGCGATGGCCAACCGATCACGGGGGCTACCGGGTCCCGCTATCGGATCTCGGGAAGCGATGCCGGTCACGGCCTCACCGTGCAGGTATTTGCCAACAAGACCGGCTACACCACCGTCATCGCGACCTCCCCGGTCACGGTGGTGGCACAGGGCACTCTCACCTCCTCGCGTCCGCACATCCGGGGCACCGCGAAAGTCGGCAAGAAGCTCCGCGTCACGCGTGGCAATTGGAGCACCGGTGTGAGATTCAGTTACCGCTGGCGTGCGAACGGCAAGAACATCGCCAAGGCAACCCACGCAACGCTCACGCTCACCAAAAAGTTGCGTGGCAAGAAGATCAGCGTGAAAGTCACCGCCACCAAGACCGGCTACTCCACCGTGATCAAGACCTCCAAGACCACGAAGAGGGTTGGTCGATAGCAACTGCCCGCCAAGAAAGGTGGCCCCGTTCTCCGCGGAGGACGGGGCCATCGGCGCTGGTGCGCAGCTCGTCCGGCTCAGGCCAGGCTGACCAGATCGACATAGTCGGGATTCCATAGGTCCTCGACACCATCGGGCAACAGCAACACCCGATCGGGCTCCAAGGCGGTAACTGCCCCCTCATCGTGGGTGACGAGCACGACCGCGCCGGAATAGTCCCGCAGTGCTGCCAAGACCTCGGCGCGCGAGGCCGGATCCAGGTTGTTGGTCGGTTCGTCCAGGAGCA
>DMIX01000173.1 GCA_003451975.1 Propionibacteriaceae bacterium | reverse complement strand
CCGAACCAGCCGAACCACAGCAGGGCAGCGCCGAGCATGACCAGCGTCATGTTGTGCGGACGCATCGGCTTGGAGCCGAACCCGATCCGTGGGCCGATCACGAGGGCCAGTGCCAGCGCGGCAGCGCCAGCGTTGATGTGGATCGCAGTACCACCGGCGAAGTCGATAACACCGAGGTTGAAGGCCCAGCCATCGCTGGCCCAGACCCAGTGCGCGATCGGGAAGTACACCAAGGTGGCCCAGATCACGGTGAACAGAGTCCAGGCACCGAACTTCACGCGGTCTGCGATAGCGCCGGAGATCAGGGCCACGGTGATGATCGCGAATCCGGCCTGGAAGCCGACGAACGCGAGCGCCGGGTAGGATCTGCCGTCAGGGCCCGCCGTGCCGGGGTCGGCGACGAGCTGACCCAGTCCGGCGTACTCGAAGGGATTGCCGAGCAGGCCGCCACCGAGATCGGTACCGAATGCCATGCTGTAGCCGTACAAGGCCCACAGCACACCAACGGTGCCCATCGCGATGAAGCTCATCATCATCATGTTCAGCACGCCCTTGGCGCGCACCATTCCGCCATAGAAGAACGCGACGCCTGGAGTCATCACGAGCACGAGAGCCGCGCTGGTGAGGAGCCAGGCTGTGGCGCCTTGGTCGAGTTCTAGAATCATGTCTAGAAGCCTGACCCAGTGCTGTTACGTGGTGGTTCTGTCCGTGTTACGAAGCGGTTATGCAGTGTTACAGCCTGATTGCTGCCCACAGCCGACTCCTGGGTACTTCATGGCAGATTTACTGGCAAAGGCGGGTTCGGCGGACTAACTTTGAGCTATGGCACCAACGGTCGGTACCCAGCCTTCACGGGATGGGTCCGGGCCCGAGGTGCTTCGCTATCTGCGCTAGTCCGTGCAGGATTCGCGCCTGAACCTAGGAGGTTGCCATGGACGTCCTCATCACTGGTCGTCATTGCCAGATCCCAGATGACTTCCGCGCTCGCGCCGAAGACAAGATCGCCTCGATCACCAAGCTCAAAGATCGAGTCATCCGGGTCGAGGTCCAGGTATCCACTCACGGTTCGAGGCGCCAACCCGAGCAGTCCACCCAGGTGGAGATCACCCTGCATGGACGGGGCCCCGTGGTGCGGGCTGAGGCGTCTGCTGATGACAAGACGGTCGCTTTCGACCGTGCTTTCGATCGCTTGATGGCGCAACTTCGGCGGGCTTCGGATCGTCGCAAGACCCACCGTGGCTTGCGCGGACAGGTGGTGGCCCCGGAGGATCTGGCGCCGGTCGACTACGAGGCGGCGCCCGGGCCAGAGGTCCACAACGTGGCCGGACTTGAAGTCGTGGGTGATGGACCGCTGGTGGTCCGCGAAAAGCACTTCGGCGCCGTGCCGCTGACCTTGGCGCAGGCCTTGGATGAGATGGAGCTGGTCGGCCATGACTTCTTCATCTACGTGGACGCCGATACCGGCGCCCCCAGTGCCGTCTACCGCCGTCGCGCCTACGACTACGGCGTGATCCACCTCGACATGTCCGAGCGCGGCGAGGCCACCGCATAGAAGATCTGTCGCCGAGCGCTCCCGTTTCGGTCAAACGCTCCGCCCAGCGCCGGAGCGAATGACGCAAACGGGAGCGCTCGGCATGGCCGGTGATTGAAGAGGAGCGGGATTGGTTGCAGTGGTGGGTGCGGCGCAGGCGCGACGGATCGCGTTGGCCGCACAGGGATTCGGACGCGAGCGCGGACGCACGGTGACGATGCGGCAGGTGCAGCGGGTGATCTCACAGGTGGCACAGTTCCAGGTTGATTCGGTGAATGTCTGCGTGCGCGCGCACTACATGCCGTTGTACTCCCGGCTCGGTCCCTACGATCGGGCCGTGTTGGATCGTGCGGTGAATGCCAAGCCGCGCCGGGTGTACGAGTTCTGGGGCCATGCGGCCAGCCTTATCGACGTGGAACTGGCGCCAGCCTTTCGGTTCCGGGGCGAAGAGCATCGCCAGCGTCCCTGGAACATGATGCGCGAGGTGCTCGCCTCCAAACCTGAACTCGTCGACAAGGTGTACGCCCAGGTCGCCGAGCGCGGCCCGCTGACTGCCCGAGAGATCGAACACGAACAGGAACGCACCAAAGGCCCCTGGTGGGACTGGTCAGAGGCGAAATCGGCCCTGGAATGGCTGTTCTATGTAGGAGAGTTGTCCAGCGCCGGCCGCAATTCCCAGTTCGAGAGGCGTTTCGACCTTCCCGAGCGGGTGCTGCCTGCCGCCATTCATGCCACGCCAACACCAACCGAAGACGAGGCCCGCATCGAGCTGGCCCGGCGGGCTGCCGCCGCGCTCGGCGTGTTCAACGAGGCGGGGTTGGCCGAGTACTTCTACACCGATCGCCGCAAGACCGGCGAGGCGTTGGCGCACCTGATCGCCACCGGTGAGGTCGAACCGGTCAGCGTGCAGAGTTGGTCACGACCGGGCTATCTGTGGAGTGCGGCGGCCCGTCCGCGAAAGCTCGAGGTCGATGCCTTGGTGTCGCCGTTCGACTCGCTGGTCTTTGATCGCGAGCGGTTGCTGGAGACCTTCGGTGTGCACTACCGCATCGGGCTGTACACCCCCAAAGCCGAACGCGTGCACGGGTATTACGTCTACCTGTTCGTCATGGATGACCGAATTGCGGCTCGAGTTGACTTGAAAGCCGACCGCAAGGCATCGCGGTTGTTGGTGCAGTCAGCCTGGTTGGAGCCGGGCAGCGATGAGGTTCAGACCGCCCATCGATTGGCAGCAGAGCTGCGTCGCTTAGCTGATTGGTTGGAGCTCTCCGATGTCGTTGTCAGCGGCGTTGGCAATCTGGCCCACACTCTGGCGATTGCCGACGGGCTGGCCCGGACTTGACCGGTGTCCGACGGCGGCGTCACTCCTGGGCTGCGGCGAAGTGTGCTGGATCCAGGACGCGCCGCAGGAAGGTCTTTGTGCGGTCCTCCTGGGGGTGCCCGATCACTTGATCCGGAGTGCCCTCCTCGACGATGACTCCGCCATCCATGAACACCACCCAGTCGGCGACGTCGCGAGCGAAGGACATCTCATGGGTCACCACGATCATGGTGACGCCCTCGCTGGCCAAGGTTCTCATAACACTGAGCACCTCTCCGACTAGCTCGGGGTCCAGAGCGGACGTCGGCTCATCGAAAAGCATGAGGTCGGGATCCATGGCCAGGGCGCGTGCGATGGCCACCCGCTGTTGTTGTCCGCCGGACAACTCTGCTGGGTAGGCGCGTTCCTTGTCCGACAGGCCCACCTGGTTGAGTAGATCGCGGGCTCGATCGATGGCGTCAGCCCTGCGCTTCTTGGTGACCACGAGTTGACCCTCGGTGATGTTCTCCAAGGCTGTCTTGTGCGGGAAAAGGTTGAATCGCTGGAAGACCATGCCCACCAAGGAGCGTTGCCGTGCGATGTCCTTGTCGGTGCGGGTGTAGAGCTTGCCGCTGCGTTCTTCGAAACCGATGAGCTCGCCGTCGACCCAGATGCGCCCGCCAGTGAGGGACTCCATCTGATTGATCAGACGCAACAAGGTCGTCTTGCCTGAACCCGACGGCCCCAGCAAGACGACGACCTCGCCGCGGTGCACCGTGAGATTCACGCCCTTGAGGACTTCGAGGTTGCCGAAGGACTTGTGAACGTTGACTGCTTCCACCAAGACGTTGTCTGGTGTGCGTTGTGTGGCCATCAGTGGTCGCTCCCGGAGAACATCAAAGCGGTTTGTGCATCGTCGGAGCGAGCATCCTTGCCCGTCCGGGGCAGATACCCGCGTCCGAAATGTCGCTCGAGCCAGGCCTGCCCGAAGCCGAGGACCGTGGTGGCAGCTAGATAGTAAAGAGTTGCCGCCACCAACACCGGCATCAACTGGTAGTAGGCGGTACCGATGGCGTGCAACTGGTAGTACATCTCTCCGGCGAGGGGGAGGGCACTCAGTAGCGAGGTGTCCTTGAGCATTGCAATTGTCTCGTTGCCGGNNCGCATGGTCTGTCCGCGGTTCATGCCTAGGGCGAGCGCTGCCTCGGTTTGACCCTTGTCGACGCTGATGATTCCCGATCGAGCGATCTCGGCCATATAGGCCGCTTCGGACAAACCCAGACCGAGGATCGCCCCGGTGTAGGAACTGAACAGCAGATTCGCATCCACCGTGCCGATGCGGAGCGTTCCATCGATGCCGAACAGCGCTAGAAGCTGCTGATCGTAGGGGATACCGAGCGCCATCATGCCGGCGGGGAAGAAAACCCCCGCAGCGCCCAGGATGGCCAAGAGCACATAGCGCGGGATCGAGCGGAAGAACCAGATGTAGGCCCCGGCAACCCAGCGCAGCACGAAGTTGGGGGACATTCGCATGACGGCCAGCAGGACTCCGAAGACCACCCCGAAGATCATTGATCCGACGGTGACCATGATCGTGCCGAAGATGAAGCCCTGGATGACCGGGGTTTGTGACATCGCCTGAAAGGTGAACGACCAATCAAAGGCGGGATTGACGAAGAGCTGGTGGACGAGCATGGCGGTGATCGCCAGGACGACGATCACCGCCACTATCCGACCAGGGTGGCGCACGGGAACCGCGTCAATGGTTCCCGGCGCCGCCAGATCGGGATCGGTCATACCTGCGGGTTCACCTCGAAGGCATCGATCGCGACTGCTTCGATGGCGTATTTCTTCAAGATCGCGTCGTAGGTTCCATCGGCCTTCAGTGCCGCGAGTGCCTTGGCGATGGCATCAGCGAACTGAGTGGCGTCCTGCCGAACGACGTAGCCGTAGGGCGCGCTTCCGTACTGTTCGCCAAGTGCCTCCAGCTTGCCGTCCGACATCTGAATTGCGTTCTGGGTGATCGGGAAGTCGGCCAGCATGGCGTCGGCCTTGCCGATCATGAGGGCGTTGTTCACTTCGTCCTGACCGGTGTAGCCCAACTCCTTGATCGGGTTGGACTTGCACAGATCTTCGTTGAACGCCTTGACCTCATCTTGTTGGACCGTGCCGTTTTGGTAGGCGATGGTCTTCCCACAGGGGTTCTTCGGGTCCACTTCGCCGGGGTTTCCGGCAGGAGAGGCCCACTCCTCGCCAACATTGGCGTAGGAGATCATGGTGTTCTTCTTCAGGCGGTCAGAGTTGATGGTGAAGGAGGAGACGCCGACGTCGTACTTGCTGGATTGCACCCCATCCAGCAGGTTGTCGAATGCTCCGGGGTTCCACTTGGTCTCCACACCGAGCTTCGCCGCCACAGCGTCGAACAGATCAACGTCCCAACCGACGACCTCTGTGCCATTGAGGTACTCGTTCGGCTTGTAGGTCGGGTCGACGCCGATCTGGATGATGCCGGATTCCTTGATCTTGTCCGGCAGCATGGCGGTCAAGGCGGGATCGGCCTCAACCGAGATCGAAGTGCTCGAAGAAGGCTGAGTCTGGGTCAGCGAGTTCGACCCGCAGGCGCTGAAGGTCAAGGCGAGTGCCGGAATGAGGGCGGCGATGAAGTACCGCATGCCAGAGCGTCGGTTTTCGATACGCACTGAAGGCTCCTTTGCTGAAAGTTGTGCCGTGCTGGGGCGAATATTGGCACTGCGAAGTCTCAGGAGCTAGCCATCTCACTCGATGTGGACGAAACAATCATGTAATCGTAACCAGCAGCGGGCGCTACCTCTTCGTCGATTCCTGCGGAGCTGGATGGGTCCTAGGTGACGTCGGCAGTGTCGGCACCAGTGAGCTCGACCAACTCTGCTGGGCTCAGTGGGAACACTGCATGCGGGTGGCCGGCAGCCGCCCAGATCTCGTCGAAACGGAACAGTTCGGCATCGATCAGTGTCACTGGCGGCGTGGTGTGGGCGACGGGGGAGACCCCGCCAATGGAGAAGCCGGTGGCAGCTTTGACGAAATCGTCATCGGCGCGGCCGAGCTTGCCGACGATCGCCGCGACCTTCTTCTCATCCACGCGTAGGTCGCCGGAGGTCACCACCAGCACCGCCGCATCATCAGACTTGCGCCGGAACACAATGCTCTTGGCGATCTGACCCAGTTCCACGCCCAGCGCTGCGGCGGCGTCGGCTGCAGTGCGTCCGGTGACCGGCAGCATTACCACCTCGTGGGGATGCCCGGCGTCGGCCAGGAAGGTTGCGACTTTCACTGCACTGGGATGCATCTCAGGTTGGCTCACAGGACCCATGGTGTCAGGTGAGTGGCATGGGCTTCGACAGGCTCAGCCAACGGGCATGGTTCGCTCCCTGAGCGTGTTGAAGCATCGCTCCCTGAGCTTGTCGAAGGGTCGGTCCCTGAGCTTGTCGAAGGGTCGGTCCCTGGGCCTGTCGAGGGGTGTTACCAGCAACGATAAGATCACCCGGTGATCACCCGAATGTCCCAACTGTTCTTCCGGACGCTGCGAGAAGACCCCGCCGACGCCGAAGTGCCCAGCCACCGCTGGCTGGTGCGCGCCGGCTACATCCGCCGAGTCGCTCCTGGCATCTATTCCTGGCTCCCGCTGGGTCTGCGGGTGCTGCAGAACGTCGAGCAAATCGTGCGTGAAGAGATGGATGCCATCGGC
>DMIX01000054.1 GCA_003451975.1 Propionibacteriaceae bacterium | reverse complement strand
GCCCAGCTGCGGGCCATCCAGATGGGGAGTTCGTGGGCGACGATCAGGGATTCGCCATCGACGGCGGCCTCGGCGGCGTCGGCGAGGGCAGCGCGCATACGGGCCACGACCGACGGGTAGGGCTCCCCCCACGACGGACGCAGCGGGTTGCGCAACGCCCACCAACTGGACGGCTTGAGGAGTAGTTGGTTGTACTTGCCGAAGCTCTTGCCCTCGAAGACGTTGGCCGCTTCGATAACGCGCTCGTCGATGCCGACTCCGAGCTCGGGATGCGCGTCCGCGATCGGGGCCATGGTCTCCTGAGCCCGCTGCAACGGCGAACTCACCAGATGAACCAAGGGAGCGTCGGCGAAGTATTCCCCGAGACGCTCGGCCATCTGCTTGCCCAGCTCGGACAGGCCGTAGCCGGGCAGGCGTCCGTACAGCACCGACTCAGGGTTGTACACCTGCCCGTGCCTCACCAGATGAACGATCCGCGGCGCCATGGGTCTCCTCGCTTCGCTGTCGCGGCCGGCTGCAGGCAGCCCTCAACGACGTTCCCGGCCAGGGTGGAACGTCGTGGGTTTCGTCTGTGCTACCGGTGGCTGATCACGGCCGGCAGCAGATGGCTTACTTGCCGGCGCGACGACGCTGAATGCGCGTCTTCTTCAGAAGCTTACGGTGCTTCTTCTTCGCCATCCGCTTACGGCGCTTCTTGATGACCGAACCCACTGGCAGGACCTCTTTCAACTCCGCTTCACGGTGAAGCGGCACGTTTTGGTGGTTGCGGGCTGCCACGCAACCCGAACTGATCGGCTGGTCAATCCAGCCGAGCTACGATCTTACTTCACTGGAGCTGCCGGGCTGAAATCAGCCAGCCTGATAGTACGAGCCACGCAAGTAGGCGTCCACCGCATGTTCGGGAACTCGAAAGTTCCGACCGAATCGCACGGCCTCCAGATCACCGCAGTGGATCAACCGGTACACCGACATCCGCGAGACCCGCAGCATCGCCGCGACCTCAGCCACCTTCAGAAATCTGACATTTCCGATACCGGTGACTGCGTCATTCATGGCTGCTGCTTTCTCCCGCCGGACTCACCGCCGTGGTGAACCGTGCCAGACACCCTAGTGCCAATCACGGGTACCAGGGGAAGACTTCTGGTGAACTCATCACGCATCCAGACATCATCTTCAGCGATGCAGCGAGATCGGTGTTTCCATTTACGACGAAGCCAACTCCTGGCTTCGATCCCGAGCCGCCTCGAGGGCCGCGATGAAGGCCGACTTGACCGCGTGATCGTCTAGTTTGCGCAACGCCGCAGCGGTGGTTCCACCCGGAGAAGTCACCATTTCCCGCAAGGTGGTCGCGCTGTGCTCGGACTCGTCGAGCAACTTCGCCGAGCCCACCAAGGTCTGGACGGCCAGGGTGGTCGCAATGTCGCGAGGCAGACCGAGGAACACCCCGGCATCGATCATCGCCTCGACGACGTAGAAGACATAGGCCGGGCCGGAGCCGGAAACCGCCGTCACGGCGTCCTGGTATTTCTCCGGCACGGTCACCACAGCGCCGATGGGCGACAACAGGCCGGTGACGAACTCCAGATGCTCATCGCCGGCTTCCAGCCCGGCAGAGATCGCAGCCATGCCGGCATCGACCTGCGCCGGGGTATTGGGCATGACCCGAACCACAGGAGTGCCTGCCGGAAGCGCCGACTCGATGCGGGTGGTGGGCACACCGGCGCATAGCGACACCACCAAAGTCCCGGTACGCAGCGCCGCACCGACCTGCGGCAGCAGCTCGGCGACATCCTGCGGCTTAACGACGACCACCACGGTGTCAGCGGCCGCAACAGCCTTCGCCAACGGCGCCGAACCCACATTGTGTTTGGCGGCAATCTCGTCAAGGCGAGGCTGGTAGCGGTCCACCGCCGTGATCTGGTCGGGGCTCCAACCTCCACGCAGCAATCCTGCGATGACGGTCTCCCCCATCACGCCGGCGCCGACGACAGCCAGGGCGCTCATCGGGAGGCCACCACTTCGGCGATCTGCACCGCGTTCAGCGCAGCACCCTTGCGCAGATTGTCGCCCACCACGAACAACACCAGGCCGCGACCATCAGGGACGGACTGATCCACCCGGATCCGTCCGGCGTAGCAGGCATTCTGACCGGCGCCTTGAAGCGGGGTCGGTACATCGGAGAGCACAACGCCGGAGGCATTCGACAACAACTCGGTGGCGCGCTCCACGCTCAATGCCTGGTCGAACTCGGCGTGGATACTCAGCGAATGCCCGGTGAAGACCGGGACCCGCACGCAGGTACCGGCGACCAACAGCCCCGGAAGGTGCAGGATGCGACGGGATTCGTTGCGCAGCTTCTGCTCCTCATCAGTTTCGCCCCAGCCGTCGTCGACGATGGAGCCGGCCAGCGGCACCACATTGAAAGCGATCGGCGCGACATACGGCGCCGGGTTGACCGGGGGAAGCACGCTGCCGTCCAATGCCAGGCGCTCCGGTTCGACGGCGGCTGCGACCTGGTCGGCCAAGGCACGCACCCCGGCCAGGCCGGATCCGGACACTGCCTGATAGGTGGCGACCTTCAGTCGTTGTAGCCCGGCTTCGTCGTGCAGAGGCTTGAGGACGGGCATGGCGGCCATCGTGGTGCAGTTCGGGTTGGCGATGATGCC
>DMIX01000367.1 GCA_003451975.1 Propionibacteriaceae bacterium | reverse complement strand
CTTCATACCACTGCACACGGGTGTGCAGGTCGGCTTCCAGTTGTTTTCGGACCGAGATCAGCGTCTCCATGCCCAAGGATGCCAATCCGAGTCGCCGGGTGGCCGCCGCTACCGAGGTCTCCAGCCACCAGGTGGCGGTGGGGTCGAGGGCATTCCGCAGCGAGGCGTTGAGTACGGCTGCACTACCTAGCGCGACGACGGCTTCTGAGGTGACCGCGGCCAGCGACACTCGCAGCTCTTCCGCCTGGAACCGATACCGGCCCTCGTCGGTGGCGAAGAGCTCGGGCAGACTAGCGTCCAAGACCTCCGAGACCAGCTGGTCGGTGTCGACCAGCTGCCGGCCGAGTGCCTGGGCCACCAGGGCCGCGACGCTCGTCTTTCCTGATCCGGGGATTCCGACCAGGATCACGCCGTCACTCAATCCAGTCGTCTTTCGGCCAGCCGGGCCCGATAGGCCTCGTAGTTGCGCTGGGTCTCGTCCAGGGAATCGCCACCGAACTTCTCCAGGGCGAGCTCAGCCAGCACCAGCGCCACCATGGCTTCGGCTACGACACCGGCAGCGGGTACCGCGCACACATCGGAGCGCTGGTGATGCGCTGCGGCCGGGCCACCGGTGGCGACGTCGACCGTGCGCAAGGAGCGAAGCACGGTCGCGATGGGCTTCATAGCGGCGCGGACTCGAATGACTTCGCCGTTGCTCATGCCACCCTCAACGCCGCCGCTGCGATTCGAGATGCGGTGTGGTCCAGAGGAGCCGGGCTCCATTTCGTCGTGGGCACTGCTGCCGCGCACCGTCGCCAGCGAGAAGCCGTCGCCAACTTCGACGCCTTTGATGGCCTGGATCCCCATCAGCGCGCCGGCCAGTCGTGCGTCCAAACGGCGGTCGCCCTGGCTGTGTGAGCCCAAGCCAGGCGGGACGTGGTAGGCCAATACCTCGACCACACCGCCCAGCGTGTCGCCGTCGGCCTGGGCGCCGTCGATTTCTTCTTGCATCGCAGCGCTGGCGGGCCCATCGGCGCAGCGCACCGGGTCGGCATCGATCGCCGGCAACGCCTCCGGGCCCGGCAGGATGCCCTCGGGGGCAGCAGCCCGACCGATGCGCACCACGTGGCTGAAGATCTGAATACCGAAGGCCTGCCGCAGGAAACTCGCCGCAACGGTGCCCAGCGCGACTCGGGCCGCAGTCTCTCGCGCAGACGCGCGCTCCAAAATAGGTCGCGCATCATTCCAGTCGTACTTCTGCATGCCGGCCAGATCTGCGTGGCCCGGTCGCGGACGAGACAGCGGTGCGTTGCGTGCCAACTTGTCCAACTCTTCGCCAGGCACGGGGTCGGCGGACATGACGGTCTGCCACTTGGGCCATTCGGTGTTACCGATCATGATCGCGACCGGAGAACCCAGCGTTTCGCCGTGGCGCACGCCGGCCAGGATGGTCACCTCGTCGGCCTCGAACTTCATGCGGGCGCCACGCCCGACTCCGAGACGTCGGCGGGCCAGCGCGTCGGCCAGATCAGCGCTTGTCAGGCTCACATGGGCTGGAATTCCCTCGATCGTGGCCACCAGAGCAGGACCGTGGGACTCCCCTGCTGTCGAATACCGCAGCATGACGCTCCTTGCCCTCTACTTGCCGTTGCACGTGTCGCGATTGGCCTGCGAAGCCATGCACCACTGCTGGAGCTTTTGGGTGTTTGCCTGGTGTTCTGACGCAGTATTGGCGAACAACGTCTCCCCGGTGTCGAGGTTCACCACCGTGAAGAACAGCCAGTCGCCCGCGGCAGGATTCCCCGCAGCCTCCAGCGACTTCTTCGACGGTGACGTGATCGGGCCCTTCGGCAGGCCCTTGTACAGGTAGGTGTTCCACTTCGAATCGAGTTGCCGCTCGGCCTCAGTGGTGAATACACGCCCGGTAATGCCGTTGGCGTAGGCGACAGTGGCGTCCGACTGCAGCTTCATGCCCTTGTCGAGTCGGTTCAGGAAGACGCGAGCGATTTTCGCGCGGTCGCCTTCGTTGGGCCCGGCTTCCTTCTCGACGATGCTGGCCAGCACCACCAGCTCATAGGGGCTCAGGCCGAGTTGGTCAGCTGACTGGAGCAACGAGGTGCTCTCCGCGACTGCGGAGAAATGCTCGGTCGCCAGATTGATCACCGAGGTGGCGGTCGGCTTGTCAGGCAGTTGGTATGTCTCCGGGAAGAGGAAGCCCTCCAAACCGTTCTTGGCCCAGGTCGGTAGCTCGAGACTCTTCCAATCCTTGTACGCCTTCTTGAAGTCGGCCGCAGGAACGCCGCTGGCCTTGGCCATCACGGAGATCTGCTGATCGATGGTGCGGCCCTCCTTGAGGGTCAACCAGTTGCGCACCAGATTGGCCTTGTCGAGAAGCATCGACAACGCGGTTTCAGCCGGAAGCTGTTTGCGCAGGTTGTACTGGCCGGCTTGAATCGATGCGGTGCTGGCCTGTGCTGCCTTGGTGAAGGCCTTGGTCGACTTCACCACGTCGGCCTCAACCAGGATTTCGCCGATCTTGCTCACGGTCGCGCCTTTGGGGATCACGACCACGACGGCTTCGCCGCCCTCGCCGACATAGTCCTCGGCGGTGCGGAAGTCCATCCAGGCGGCCTGGGCCTTGCTGAAGATGAAGAATCCACCGCCCAGCAGAACCACCAGGGACAGCGTCACGGCCAGCCCGGAGCGGATCTTGTACCAGAGCTCTTTCTGGTTGACCTTGCCGCTCTCAGGGTCACGTACCTGGTCCGGAGTGGGCCTGGGGTCCGAGGTGGGTTCGCTCATTCCGGTCCTGTCCTTCCTGGGGTCTCCCCGCCAGGGAATTCTTCGCCCACCGGAAGCCCGGTGTTGCGCTCAGCCTGCAGTGCCGTCTCCAAGAGTGCCACAGCGGCTGCTTGATCGATCACTCTGCGTTGCTTCTTCGCGTCGCGACCGGCGCTGGTCAACTGCCGCGATGCGGTCACCGTGGTCATGCGTTCGTCCACCAATCGCAGTGTTACCTGCGGCAGCGCAGTCACCAGTTCGGCGGCAACGCCGCGCATGGCTACCGCAGCAGGACCCTCTTGACCCGCCAGATTGCGCGGTAGTCCCAAGAGGACTTCCAGCGGTTCGTATTCGGCGACCAACGCCTGCACCCGCGCGACTGCATCGGGTCCAGCGGCGATGGTCTCCACCGGAAACGCCAGCAGTCCATCGCGATCACTGGCGGCGACTCCGATTCGGGCCCTCCCCCAGTCCAGAGCTAGCCGAACCCCGGGACGCATCATTCAGCCGGCCAGGGCTGCGCGGATCGCTGTCAACGCCGCCGGAGCGGCGTGGGCGTCACTACCGCCACCTTGCGCCAGGTCGTCACGGCCGCCACCGCGTCCGCCCAAGGCCGGCGCGCCGACACCGACCAAAGCACCGGCTTTCACCCCGGCGGCGCGAGCAGCCGCCGAGACCGCCACGATCAGCACCGGTTTGGTTGCTTCGCCACCGATCAGGGCGACCACACCGGGGCTGCTACCGAAGCCGTCGCGCACCTGGATGGCGAGCGTCCGTAGATCCTCGCCGCTGCTACCGGCCAGTTGCTTGCCGACGAATCGGGTGGTGCCCAGTACCTCAGCCTGCGCGATCAAGCTGGGAACCTGCCCGAGTAACTGCTGGGCGCGCAGGTCGGCGACCTGCTTCTCGGCAGCCTTCAGGTCGGCGATCAGCCTGGCCACTCGGTCGGTGAGTTGGTCCGGCTGAACCTTCAGCGTGTCGGACAGTCCGGCCACCAAGGCGCGCTCCTTGGCCAGAGCGTCGAAGGCGTCGGCAGCGACGAATGCCTCGACACGCCGCAGCCCAGAGCCCACCGAGGATTCGGCCATCAACGACAGCAGGCCGATCTGGGCGGTGTTGGGCACATGGGTGCCGCCGCACAGCTCGCGCGACCACGGTCCGCCGAGTTCGACCACGCGCACGATGTCGCCATATTTCTCACCGAACATCGCCTGGGCACCCAGTGCTTTGGCCTCGGCGAGCGGCATCTGAGTAGCCGTCACTTCGTAGTCGGCGCGGATCGCCTCGTTGGACAGGCCCTCCAGTTCCTCCTTCATTGCCGCGGTGAGCGCACCGGTGGCATTGAAGTCGAAGCGCAGATAGCCCGGCTTGTTGTACGACCCAGCCTGATGGGTTCCTTGACCCAGGATCTGCCGCAGCGCGGCGTTCACGATGTGGGTGGCGGTGTGAGCCTGGCAGGCTGCGTGGCGAGCGTCAGCATCAACACTGGCCAACACGCTCGAACCCGTGGCGAGTTCGCCGTCTGCGACACGCACCTTGTGCACGATGAGGCCCTGCACCGGACGCTGCACGTCCAGCACTTCCAAACTCAGGCCGTCACCGGTGATGAGACCGGAGTCGGCGTCTTGGCCGCCTGCTTCGGCGTAGAAGGGGGTCTGATCGAGCACGACCTCGACCACCGAACCGGGCGTCGCGGTGGAAACCACGCGTCCATCAGCGACGATGCCGCGCACCGTGGTTTCGACGGCGAGGTCGGTGAAGCCCAGGAAAGGCACCTCGCCGCCATTGCGCAGACTGCGGTAGGCGTCGGTGTTGACCGCGCCACCCTTCTTGGCTTTCGCATCGGCCTTGGCTCGCTGGCGCTGCTCATTCATCAGCGTGGTGAAGCCCTGACGGTCGACCTGAAGTCCCTGTTCGTCGGCCATTTCCAAAGTCAGATCGATCGGGAATCCGTAGGTGTCATGCAACTGGAAGGCCTGCTCTCCGGTGATGACCTCGGAGGCTTCCTTCTTGGCATTGGCGGCGGCGAGATCGAAGATCTGGGTTCCCGCCGCGAGGGTGCGGGCGAAGGCTTCTTCCTCCGCATAGGCGACCTGCGAGACTCGCTCCCATTCGGTGTCGATCTCGGGATAGCTGGTGCGCATCACGTCGCGGCTGATCGGCAACAGTTCCGGGAGCACCGGGTCAGAGACGCCGAGCAGTCGCATCGAGCGGATACTGCGGCGCAGCAACCGGCGCAGCACGTAGCCGCGGGCTTCATTGCCGGGCGTGACGCCGTCGGTCATGAGCATCAATGAGGACCGCACGTGATCGGCGACCACCCGCATGCGCACGTCGTCGGAGAGATCGCGTCCATAGGTCTTTCCGGACAGCTCCGCCGCGCGGGCGAGCACGGGGCGAACCTCGTCGATCTCGTACATGTTGTCGACACCCTGCAACAGGTACGCGACGCGCTCCAGGCCCATACCGGTGTCGATGTTTTGACTGGGCAGTGGACCGACGACATCGAAGTCGTCCTTGGCTCGCACTTCGGAGAGCACTTCGGTCTGGAACACCAGGTTCCAGATCTCCAGAAACCGATCCTCGTCGGCCTCCGGTCCGCCGTCGGCGCCGAACTGTGGCCCGCGGTCGACGTAGATCTCCGAGCAGGGCCCACCCGGGCCGGGCACGCCCATGTGCCAGTAGTTGTCCTTCAGGCCGCGACGCTGAATGCGTTCGGCGGGGACGCCGACCTTGCGCCAGAACTCGGCGCCCTCGTCGTCGTCGTAGTAGACGGTCACCCAGATCCGGTCGCCGTCGAAGCCGAAGCAGCCGTCGTCCTGGCTCCCGGTGACCAGTTCCCAGGCGTACTCGATGGCACCTTCCTTGAAGTAGTCACCGAAGGAGAAGTTGCCGTTCATCTGGAAGAAGGTGCCGTGACGGGTGGTCTTTCCGACTTCCTCGATGTCGAGGGTGCGCACGCACTTCTGCACACTGGCCGCGCGCGCATACGGTGCCTCTTCGGCCCCGATGAAGTAGGGCTTGAACGGCACCATCCCGGCGTTGACAAACAGCAAAGTGGGGTCGTTGTAGACCAGGGATGCCGAGGGCACGATGGTGTGGCCGCGGGCAGCGAAGAAGTCGAGGAATCGACGCCGAATTTCGGCGGTTTGCATGGGTTGGTCTCCTGTGGTGAGCGGGTCGGGTGTGGTGAGGTCTCCTGGACGGCTGGGTCAGCCGTCCAGGCCGGTAGCCTCCCGCAGTTCGGCCTCGCGTTCGGACATCGATTCGGACAGATTCTCGAAGAACTCGCCCAGCCAGGCGGTGGCGCCGTGCTGGGTGCGCGAGATCTGTTCAGCGACACCCTTGGGGGTGAAGCGTTCGTAGTATTCCTTGCCCTTGAGAATGATCAGCGCCGCCAGCGCGATCCCGAAGGCGAACCAAAAGAAGCGCTTCCCCATCAGTTCGCCTTCCGCTTGCTGCTGCGCTTGCCGGAGACCGCCTGGCGCAGCCCGTAGGTGAAGGCGGCGGTCTTGACCAAGGGCCCACCCAGAGTCGCGGAGAATACCGTCGATAGTTGGGCGGCGTTTTCGGCGACCACCGTTGCGTTGGCACTGACCTTGGCCACATCCTCGGTGACCAGACTCAGCTTGCCGAGCTCATCATTGGTGGCGGTGACGGTGCCCCTGAGTTCCACCAGGATCGGAACCGTATTGTGTCCGATATCGCGCACGGCGAGCCGGGTCTCCTCCAGCACACGGCCGAGCTTGAGTAGCGGGACGGCGCTGAAGCCGACCAGGGCAACAGCGGCCATGGCGGCGATCAATCCGGCAATCTCTCCGACAGACATGCGATACCTCGCTGAACGGTGGGGTTGGTACACCGGAAGCCTAGTGCACGTTGCCCACGGCGCCTCAGCCCACCACTGTGGAACTGTGCCACTGCTGATCGGAGCGACGCGGTTGGAAGAAGAAGGTTGCCACGGCACCGGCCAGGGCGGCGATGGCGGGCAACAACATGGTGACCGCCATCGCCTGGCTGAAGCCGGCCAGTTGCTCCGGGCTCAGGGCGCTCCCACCGCGACTGGCCGCACCCTCCGCGCCGGGGGCATGGGCACTGATCTGGACCTGCATCAGGGCGGCGATCGCCGCGCTGCCCAACACCGCGCCCACCTGACGCATCGAGTTGTAAATGCCCGAACCGGCTCCGGCGTCGGCCGGGGCGAGGTTGAAGGTGGCCGTGGTGCCGACCGGCGAATAGGTGAAAGAGGTACCCAGCCCCATCAGCGTTGCTGGTAGCAGCATGCGCCACCACAGACTGGCATCGGGAACCATCCAGGCGGCATACCAGGCCAATGAAGCCGCCATCACGAGGAGGCCACCGGTGGCCAGGATGCGCGGATGCACTCGGTCGACCAGTCGGCCGACGACGGGCGCCAGCAGACCGCTCAGTACTGCCGTGGGCACCATCTGCAGGGCCGCCCGGGTCGGGCTGAACCCCAGCACGAGCTGATAGTAGAACGCCAGCGGCACCGCGGTGCCGGTCACGGCGATCCCCACCATGGAGATGCTCCAGTTGGCCAGTGCGAAGTTGCGGTCGGCGAACAGCCGTAACGGCAATAGGGGTTCGCCCCGTCCGCGCCACTGCCACACCACGAAGCCGGCCAGCACCAGGATGCCGAATACCAGCAGCGACCACACGCCGGCACCCCAGCCGTAGTTCTCGCCTTCCTGGATGGCGAAGACGACGCTGGTCATGCCTACCGCCCACAGTGCGACACCGGGCAGATCGAACTGGTGGCTGTGAATCTCAAGATCGGGAACCAGCCGCCACGCCACGATCAGGCCGACGACACCCACCGGCACGTTTACGAAGAAGATCCATTCCCATCCCAGGCTGTCCACCAGGAGGCCGCCGAGAATGGGGCCGACCAGCGTGGCGACGGCTGCCGCCGCGCCCCACAGGCTCATGGCTCGGCCGCGTGATTGCGGCGGGAAGGTCCGGGTGATGACCGCCATGGTCTGTGGGGTCAACAGCGAGGCGCCCAAGCCTTGGACGGCGCGGGCGGCGATCAGC
>DMIX01000099.1 GCA_003451975.1 Propionibacteriaceae bacterium | reverse complement strand
GAGCGGGAGTAGTAGCCGGACTTCTGCACCAGCACCTTCTGGGCATCCAACATCTCGGCGAATTGCTTACCGAACCACTGGCCAGGGTTGATCCGCTCCAGGCGGATATGGCCGAAGGCGTCGCGGGCGACCTCCTCGCCCTTGCTCTCCATCTCGGCAACGATGTCGGCAATGCCGGCGCCTTCGGAAAGGAAGATGTTGACGCAGCCGACCTCGTCCATGACAGTGCGCAACCGGGCCGCTTCTTCCTCGATGTCGATGATGGCCTCCGGCACGAAGACCGCGTGCACATCCCAGGCCAGCTTGGACAACCCGATCTCGGGCAGCCAATCAACGCCGTCGGTCCACTCGTGATACTTCCGCGCGGTGGCCGCGGTGAGCCAGCCGCAGTTGCGGCCCATGACTTCATGGATGATCAGGATGCGGGTGCCGGCGTTGTGTTCGGCCATAACGTTCTTGGCGAACCGAGCACCCATCTCCGCCGCAGTGTCGGCACCCAGCGACTGCCGGATCGGAACAATGTCGTTGTCGATGGTCTTGGGTAACCCGACCACCGTAAGGCCATAGTCGTGCTTGGCCAGGTAGGCGGCCAGGTCGGCTGCGGTGGTGTTGGTGTCGTCCCCACCGATGGTGTGCAGGACATCTACTCCGTCGGCGACCAACTGGTCTGCAGCGACCTTCAGCGGGTCATCCCCTTCGGCGACCAGACCGCGCTTGACGAGATCGGCGGCATTGGTGAGCTTGACGCGCGAGTTGCCCAACGGCGAACCACCGAACTCGTGCAGCAGGTGAGCTTGGGCGCGAACCTCATCGGTCACCGTCACGAAATCTCCGGTGAGGAGTCCCTGATAGCCGTTGCGGTAGCCGATGATCTCGACCCCAGGCGCGACTTCGGTGTAGCGCTCGATGAGTCCGCCGACGGCCGAAGACAGGCAGGGGGCGAATCCGCCGGCAGTGAGGAGGGCGACTTTGCTGACCATCGTGAGGATCCAATCGATACTTGGGTAGAACCAGGGTTGAGCTTACCGATCCCTATCTCGTTTCCCTGTGGATGACCTTGGTTTGGAACGTTTCGGCATGGGCACAATAGGGCGACCCCACGAGAAAGGAACCCGCGTGCACGATCAACGAGGGCTCTCGCTGTCGCCCTTCCTGGCGATTCTGCTGCCAGCACTGCTGGTGATGATCGGTCTGGTCGTCGACGGTGGTGCCCAAGCCGCGGCAGCCCGGCACGCCGAGCGGATTGCGGCCGCAGCCGCGCGCGCCGGGAGTGATGCCGCCGCTGCCCAGCGACTAATCGGCGAGCATGGCAGCGAATCGGTTGCGGTCGCAGCCGCTCAGCGTGTCGTGGACCAGGACCCGGCCGTGTCGGGATCGGCGCGGGTAATCGACGACGCCGTGGTGGTCAGCACCCAGATGCACACGCAGACTGCGGTACTAAGCCTGATCGGGATTACCGAGCTGATCGGCGAAGGCTCGGCGCGATCGGTATTGACCGCGGACCGATGAGCCCTAGACGCTGGCGGCCATGCGGCGGACCGCTTCCACGACGAGATCCGGTGAGCAGGCAAGGTTGACCCGCACCCAGTTGCGATGGCTCGAGGCGAAACGTGCGCCCGCTGAGAAAGCGACTCTTCCCTGGCGCCGAAAGTGCGCAGCCGGATCGCTCAGGCCCAGCGGCGTGCAATCGAGCCAAGCCAGATACGTGGCCGGGGACGGCTGATAGTGAAGTTGGGGGAGTCGGCGCTGCAACTCGGCAGCAAATAGCCGCTTGTTGGTCGCGATTTCCTCATTCAACTCATCCATCCACTGTTGCGCGGACTGCAAGGCGGCGGTATGAGCCAACTCGGCCAGATGCCCGCCTGCCTCGAGGGCATACGGTGCGAGCTTGGCCAGCCGCCCGACAGCCGCGCTACCGGCGATGATCAGGCCGGCTTTGAATCCAGCCAGATTCCAGGCCTTGCCAGCCGAGGTCGCCGTTAGCGCGTGCTCGCCGCCGGGAACGGCTACCACCGGGACGAAGGGCACATCGGCATCAACGACGCGGGCATGAATCTCGTCGCTGATCACCTGGACTCCTGCCTGATTGGCTAGGGCCATCAGCTCGGTGAGTTCGGCAGCGGTGTGCACGCTCCCGGTGGGGTTATGAGGAGAGCACAGCAGGTACGCCTTCGGACGGTCGGAGCCCTCGAAGGATGCCTCCAAGGCAGCCAGATCGAGGCGTCCTGACGTGGTCAGGGGTACTTCCTGGAGCTTTCGGCCGTAGCTGGTGATCACTGTGCGAAACGGGGGATAGACCGGCGGGTTGATCACCACGGTGTCTCCGGGGGCGGTGGTGGCCTCGAGTAGCGCCAATACCGAACTCATGACATCCCCGGCACGCACCACTTGGGAGGTGGCGTCCAGTTCGAGTTGCCACCGCTGCGCAGCCATGGCGGCAAACGCTTCGGGATAGGCCGATCCGTGGGGATAGCCGGTGTCGCCGCGATCGAGGGCGTCAACGAGCACCTGGTGAACCACGGGCGGCAGATGGACGTCCATCTCGGCAACCCACATCGGCAGCACATCCTCGTCGAAGGTTCGCCATTTGAGGCTGGTGCGCTGACGCAACTCCGACAGTGGTACGGACAAGATCGGCATGGTTTCACCCTAGAGCGTGCTGAGGGGGCCGCAGCGACTATGGTTGCTGAATGGCTCGCTATTTCGATATTCACCCCAAGGATCCGCAGCCACGAGCATTGGCCCAACTGGCCGACCTGGTTGCCGGTGGTGCCCTGGTTGCCTATCCCACAGATTCCGGCTACGCCCTAGGCTGTCAGATGGGAAACCGAGAGGGACTGGATCGGATTCGCAGCATCCGCAAGCTCACCGACCGGCATCACTTCACTCTGGTCTGCAGTGAGTTCGCTCAGCTGGGCCAGTACGTGGAGATGAACAACGACGTGTTTCGGGCAGTGAAGGCCGCCACTCCGGGCTCGTATACCTTCATCCTGTCGGCCACCCGCGAGGCGCCCAAGGCGATGCTCCACCCCAAGAAAAAGACCGTTGGAGTTCGGCTTCCCGACCACACCGCCGCGTTGGCGCTGTTGCGCACCATGGGAGAGCCGCTGATGTCTTCAACATTGATGCTGCCCGGAGCGGACGAACCACTGACCGAGGGTTGGGTCGTGGATTCCGAAGTGGGCACGCTGGTAGACGCGATCATCGATTGTGGTGAGTGTGGTGCCGATCCCACCACCGTGGTGGACCTTAGCGGAGACGATCCGGAGATTCTGCGCTACGGCGCCGGAGATCCGACACCGTTCGAGAGCTGACCTCACAACGACTCCACCGGTGGTCAGCCGAGCGGTCGCACCTGCAGCAGCACCGGCTGTGAGCCGGCCTCGGCCTCGACCAGTGGCAGAGTGGCACTGCCGGCGGCATTCTTGAAGGCTGTCGCGACCACCAGTTTGATGCGGTTGAGCTGGTTGATCTCACTGGCGCCGGGGTCGTAGTCGATGGAGGCGATGTTGGCGTTGGGGTACTGCCGCCGCAGTTCGGCGAACATCCCTTTACCGACGACATGGTTGGGCAGGCATGCGAATGGCTGCGCGCAGATGATGTTCGGGGTGCCGGTCTCAATCAGTTCCATCATTTCGGCGGTGAGCAGCCAGCCTTCACCGGCCTGGGTGCCCAGCGAGATGATCCGCTCGGCCCGCTTGGCCATGTGATCCAGGCTGGACTGCGGCAGAAACTTGCCACCGCTGTGCGCCAACGCCCGATTCACTGGTTCCTGGTATTGCTCGATCAGCCACAGCACCAGTTTGAGTGTCAGGCGGGACTTCTTGCCGATTCCCAGGTTCTCCCAGCGCCAGTCGCCGGTATAGAGCGCCTGGCCGAAGAATTCCACCAGGCCCGGCAGCACAGCTTCGCAGCCCTCGGCCTCGATCACTCCGACGGCGTTGTTGTTGGCGTCGGGATGGAACTTGACCAAAATCTCACCGACCAGACCGATGCGCGGCTTACGCGGAATGTTCATCAACGGCAGGTCGCCGAATTCGCGCACGATCGAGGTGATCAGCCAGTGGTACCCGACGCGTCGGCCCAAGGTAGGGCTGAACTTGTCATGGGTGAAGAACTCCGAACAGATGGCGTCCCAGCGTCGGTACAACTCGTCGGCACTGCCCGGCACTTCCTCGTAGGGCCGCACCCGCAGCAACACCGTTTGCAGCAGGTCGCCCAGAACGAGCGCCTGAATGCCCTTGTGGACCAGGCTTGGCGTGATCTTGAAACCGGGATTCTCCTCCAGCCCCTGCACGCTGACGGCGATGACGGGAACCTGGCTGAGACCGGCGTCGGCCAAGCCTTTGCGTAGCATGCCGGCGTAGTTAGTAGCCCGGCACATGCCGCCGGTTTGGGTGATCATGACGCTGGAGTTGTTGGGATCACCGCCGCCATTGACGAAGGTGTTGATGAGCTGGCCGATCACCATGATGGCGGGGTAACAGGCGTCGTTGTTGACGTACTTCAAGCCCACCTCGACGTCGGTGTTGCTGGCCTGCTCGAGGAGTTCGATGTTGTAGCCGAGTCGCCGCAAGGCGGCCGAAACCAGCCGGAAGTGGATAGGCGCCATTTGCGGGGCGTAGATGGTGTGGCGCTGACGATCGTCCTCGGTGAAGATCGCCCGCGGTGCGCGGTCGAGATCCTCGGCGTAGGTGACCACCTCCGTGCTCGGCTGGCGCTCTTCAGTGGCCGCCTGCAGCGACCGTAGCCGGATCCTCGCGGCCCCCAGATTGGACACCTCGTCGATCTTGAGCACGGTGTACACATTGTCGCCGTTCTCGAGGATCTCCTGAACCTGATCGGTGGTCACCGCATCCACACCACAACCGAAGGAGTTGAGCTGCACCAGTTCCAGTTCGGGATGCTGCAGGCTTACTGCGGCAGCCTCGTACAGCCGGGTGTGGTAGGCCCATTGATCCCGTACTCGCAACGGTCGTTGCACTCGCGGCTGATCGACCACGCTGTCCTCGGTGAGAACGGCCAAACCGAGCCCGGTGATCAGCTCCGGAATTCCGTGGTTGATCTCGGGGTCGACGTGGTAGGGCCGCCCGGCGAGTACGATGCCGCGGCGCCCGTTGGCAGCCAGCCACTCCAAGGCGCGGCGGCCTTCGGCGCGAATATCGGCCTTGACCTGCGCGTCCTCGGCGTAGCCGGCCGCGACTGCTTCGCGGGCCTCGGCGACGGTGACCCCGAACTCGGCGAAGGTTTCGACCAGACGCCGGGGCAGATGGTCGGGTTCGTTGAGGTTGAGGAAAGGCATCAGGTAGCGGACGTCCGGCTCCCGCAAGCCGTCGACGTTCGCACCGAGCACCTGCGGATAGAAGGCGACCACCGGACAGTTGAAGTGGTTGTCGGCCTGGGGAGTCGCATTCTGCTCGTAGGGCACACAGGGGTAGAAGATGGTGCGCACGCCGCGCTCCAGCAGGTCCTCGATATGCCCGTGGCTCAGCTTGGCGGGGTAGCAGACGTTTTCCGACGGGATCGACTCCGCGCCCTTGGTGAGGGTCTGGTGGTCCGAACGCTTGGACAGCACCACTCGGAAGCCCAGCGACGTCAGTACCGTGAACCAGAACGGATAGTTCTCATACATGTTCAGCACCCGAGGGATGCCGATGTCGCCGCGACGCGTCTGTGCCTCAGTCAGCCTCCGGTAGCCGAAGACGCGGCGGTACTTGTAGTCGTACAGGTTCGGCACGCTGGATTTCGCTGAACTCGGCTTGCCCGCAACGGCACTGGCGCCACGCTCGCAGCGGTTGCCGGACACATGGTGAACGCCGTCGGAGAAGGTGGACACCGTGAGCTGGCAGTGGTTCTGGCACAGCCGGCAGGTCTCGAGCTCAGTGGTCATGTCGAACTGATCGAGTTCGGTCACATCCAGCACCGATGAGCGCCCGCCGTCCAAGTCACGGGCTGAAGCCGTCAGCGCAGCGCCATAGGCGCCCATCAACCCGGCGAGATCCGGACGCACCACCTGGGCGCCGGTGAGGAGTTCGAAAGCGCGCAGCACGGCATCATTGAGGAAGGTGCCGCCTTGGACAACGACCTTGTCGCCGAGTTGGGAGGCATCTTTGAGCTTGATCACCTTGTACAAGGCGTTACGTACGACTGAATAGGACAACCCGGCGGAGATGTCTCCGACCTCGGCGCCGTCCTTTTGGGCCTGCTTGACCGAGGAGTTCATGAAGACCGTGCAGCGACTTCCCAGATCAACAGGCGCTTGAGCACCCACCGCTGAGGCGGCGAACGAACTGATGTCGGTGCCCATAGTCTGAGCGAAGGTCTGCAGGAATGACCCGCAGCCAGAGGAGCAAGCCTCGTTGACGGCGATGGAATCCACCGCGCCGTGGCGAATCTTGAGGTACTTCATGTCCTGGCCACCGATGTCGATGACTGAGTTCACGCCCGGGCAGACCCGCTCGGCGGCCCGGAAGTGGGCCATGGTCTCGACTTCGCCGTCGTCGAGATGCAAGGCAGTGCGGATGAGATCTTCGCCATAGCCGGTGACGCAGGCCCGGGCCAGGAACGCATCGGTCGGCAACTGTGAATAGACGGTCTTGAGAATCTGTACAGCTCCGCTGACCGGGTCACCGCCGTTGGAGGAGTAGTGGGTGAAACAGACGCGGTCCTGATCGTCGATGAGGACCGCCTTGATCGTGGTCGAACCGGCGTCGATTCCCAGGTAGAGCGGACCAGACGCTTCGGTGAGTTCGCAGCGGGGGAGAGCGGTCGCCTGATGTCGGGCGACGAACTCCTCTCGCTCGGCCTGATCGGCGAACAGCGGACGCATCGTCTCGGTGGCCACCGTCAACGGAATGGCGCGGCGCAGACCGTCGAGCATGGCGGGAATGGTGCGGGCATGGCCGCCGGCGAGCAGCGCGGCACCGATCGCCACGAATAGCTGAGCGTTGGCCGGAGTCGTGAAACTGGTGACCTGACCGTCGAGGGCGCGGCGGAAGGCGTCACGCAGGCCCGCCAGGAAGTGCAGCGGGCCGCCGAGGAAGACCAGGTCGCCGCGAATGGGGCGTCCGGCGGCCAGGCCCGAAATCGTCTGGAGGGCCACGGCCTGGAACACCGAGGCGGCGAGGTCTGGATGCGAGGCACCCTGGTTGATGAGGGGCTGCAGATCGGATTTGGCGAAAACCCCGCAGCGGGAGGCGATGGGGTAGAGGTTTTGGAAGCGTCCGGCCAGATCCGACAGTCCGGAGGCGTCGGTGTGCAGCAGCGTCGCCATCTGGTCGATGAAGGCTCCGGTGCCGCCCGCGCAGGTGCCGTTCATGCGCTGTTCTGGGGCGGGGTGCAGATAGGTGATCTTGGCGTCCTCGCCGCCGAGTTCGACGACCACGTCGGACTGCGGCAGGAATCGTTGAACCGCTTCGGTGCTGGCGATGACTTCCTGAACGAAGCCGACTCCCATGAGCTCGGCGACTTGAACGCCGCCGGAGCCGGTGACCGAGCACAGGAACCGGGTGTCGGGATAGCTCTTGCTGACGTCACCCAACAGTCGACGCAACTCCCCGCGGACGTCGGCATTGTGGCGCCGGTAATCACTGAAGACGACCTCATCGCCGCTGAGGATGACGACCTTCACGGTGGTCGAGCCGATATCCAGACCCAGCCGCAACTGTTCGGTCATTGGTGGCACTTTCGGTGGGATGGCGCAGACAGCGAATGTTGAAGAGAACTCTGTACCGATCGCGCCCGCATGGGTTCATCTTGCCTCATGGGGCGGACTTTGTGCATCAAGGTCGGTGTCGAGGAGATTTCAGTTGTTGGAATTCATCCTGCAGGTTTGATAGGGCCGAGGAAGTCCACGCCCGGCGGGCAATCGGGCTGTGGAAAAGCGGATCGGACGCCAGCAGCTGCTCGAGGCGAGCCAGCCGCGCCTGGGCCCATTCGGCCGCTGACAATGTGGGTGTCTCGGCGCGCAGTTGGGTTACCGAGGCCAGGTAGCGAGCCGGGGGAGCGGCCAGTACGGCGAGATCGGCATCGCAGACGCGGGCACCACTGGTGTCGCCCGCCAGCGGTGCGTGATCGATGGTGAGCCGAATCAGCCGAGAGACTTCGGTGACTTCTGCTGGTGGCAGGATCGATCTCAGCAGCGTCTCGGCGAGTTCAGCGCTGCGCAGTTCATCGGTGCCGGGAGTGTTGGTGTGTACCGCGTCATGAAACCACAAGGCCACATGCTCGGTTCGTTGCGATGAACCGAGGAAACGCAGCGCGGCAAGGCACTCGGTGAGGTGTTCCACGCCGTGGTAGTAGCGCGAGGACTGTGACCAGCGCGCCAACAGGTCTTCACCGAGTTCACGGTGGCCCGGCAACAGCGCGTTCCAGGCGTGGTCAAGTGCGGTGGTCACCACAGACTGATCAGCCACAGGGTGAGTCCGGCGACGGCTGCGGAATACAAGACACTGGTGAAGGTCCCGATGATGAACTTCTCGGCGGTGGCCGAATCGGTGGCGCGCAGTTCTGGAT
>DMIX01000293.1 GCA_003451975.1 Propionibacteriaceae bacterium | reverse complement strand
CTGGCGGTCGTAGCCACCCGAAGTGGTCAGCCAACCCCACCAGGAGGCCACATAGATCACCGCAGAGACCACGACCAGCCGGATGAAGGCAGGGATGCCGTCGACCAGCAGCGCGAGCCAGCTTCGGAAGTCGGCGCCGGCCAGACGCCGGGCGCCCACATCCCACAGCACGCTGAGAATGCCCATCGCCGCCAGCACGAACAGCGAATTCCACTTGGTGGCGATCGCCAGCCCGAACATCACCCCGGCGACCGTCCGCCAGGGGCGCAACCAGATGATCGACCCGAACCGTCCAGCGAAGTCCGGGATTCGACGTTGGTCGAGTTTGTCGGCCAGCTTGCCGCGATACCAGTCACGGTCGGCGACCACGGCTGCCACGCCGGCCACCAGGAAGAAGGCCTGGAAGATGTCCAACAAGGCCACCCGCGACATTACGAAAGCCAGCCCGTCGAAGGTGAGCAGCAAACCGGCGATGCCGCCGATCAGCGTCGAACGCGACAGCCGCCGGGCCATCCGGATGGTCATGAACACCAGCAAAGTGCCGAAGATCAGCGGCATGATCCGCCAACCGAAGGCGTTCATGCCGAAGATCTGCTCGCCCAGCCCGATCAGCCACTTTCCCAAGGGGGGATGGGCGACGAACTCGGCGGTGTCGTTGAAGATGTCGATGGTGCCTGCGGCAACCTGCGGATCGGCCGTTTCGCGATCGGGCCAGGTGCCCTCGTAGCCGTAGATCCACAGCGTCCAGGCGTCCTTGGCGTAATAGGTTTCGTCGAACACCAACGTCTTGGGATAGCCCAGGTTGATGAAACGAATCACGAAGGCCAACACGGTGATCGACACCGTTACGATCCACCCGGTGAGTCGATCCGACAGCGCTCGCTGGCCATCGCGCAGCCGCTCGATGGTGCTCAAATGCTCCGGGGGATAGGTCGTGCCGCGAAGCCGCGCCAAGGGGGACGGCCTGGGAGGGCTCGCCTCGACCGCAGAGGCAGCGGAGGCCAGTTGTTCGGCCGAAATCGGCGGCACGGGGGTGAACGGCGCCTGCGCGGTCCAGGTCAGCGACTCATCTTCAACAGCAGAGTCCGATGGCTCGGAGGTGTCCGGCGACACGGTGTTCGCGTCGGGGGACGGAGTGGGCGGGGTGGAAGGGCTCCTACGGACCCAGGTGGGTCCCGTTCCGGGTTGCTCCGTTTCCGAGGGGGAGCGTGGCTGGTCCGGTTCGGTCACCCGGCCATGGTAGTGGCTGTTCAGAGCTGTGCTGAGTATCGGGAATACTGCTGTCGTGGACCACGCCACCCAAAGCGGTTTGTTGATATTGGCCGGCACCCCGATCGGTAAC
This sequence comes from Propionibacteriaceae bacterium, assembly GCA_003451975.1. Lineage (GTDB taxonomy): Bacteria > Actinomycetota > Actinomycetes > Propionibacteriales > Propionibacteriaceae > Propionicimonas. Next base: position 10,734 of record DMIX01000293.1, on the reverse strand, counting down.
ACCGACGATGCCACCCCAGCGCTGCGTCAGGCCTTGTCGAAGGCTGATGTTGTGGCTGCCGAAGATACCCGGCGATTCCGGGCGCTGGTCGATCGGCTGGGCTGGGAATTCACAGCCAGAGTGGTGTCCTATTTCGACGGAAATGAGACGGCTCGGGCGGCGGAGCTGATCGAGGACCTGAACTCCGGAGCCACGGTGGTGGTCGTCACCGATGCCGGAATGCCGACGGTGTCCGACCCTGGCTACCGCGTGGTGTCAGCCGCGATCGAGGCAGACATTCCGATACGTGTGATTCCTGGCCCCTCGGCAGTCCTGGTGGCGTTGGCGCTGTCCGGGCTGCCGACCGATCGGTTCTGCTTAGAGGGCTTTCTGCCTCGAAAGACCGAGCAGCGACGCCGTCGACTGGCGCAGTTGGCCAACGAGGAGCGCACCATGGTGTTCTTCGAGGCGCCGCATCGGGTGGCGAGTTTCCTGGCCGACGCGGTGGCCGGATTCGGCGGCGGACGGCGCGGATCGATCAGCCGGGAACTGACGAAGACCTACGAGGAGACGCAGCGCGGAACTTTGGACGAATTGTCGACCTGGGCTGCCGCCGGGCTCCGGGGGGAGGTTACGATCGTCATCGCTGGGGCAGAGGGGTCTCCGATACCGATCGCGGAGGCGGTGGCCCTGGTATTGGAGCGTCTCGCTGCCGGTGAGCGCTTCGCGGCCGCGGTGGCAACTGTGGCCGAGCAGTGCGCAGTTCCCCGTAAAGCCCTCTACTCCGCTGCACTGGCGGCCCGTAAGGAGTCACCATGATCCGCCCGGATCTTCCCCCTCTTCCCGACCCGTTACCCGTCCCCACCACTGACGCCCACACCCACCTGGGCAGCACCGCCCAGAGCGAAGGCATGCCCGAGTTGGACGCCATCGCGGCCGCCTTGGCGATGAACGTCACCCGCCTGGTCGAGGTCGGCACCGATGTGACCTCGTCGCAGGCTGTGGTCACCTTGGCCGACAGCTACCCCGAAGTGATCGCGGCGGTGGCGATTCATCCCAATGATGCCGCCCGGCTCGGTGATCGGCTGGGGGCCGAACTGGACCAGCTGGGGGCGCTGGTGGCGTCCTCGGATCGGGTACGTGGCGTCGGCGAAACCGGGCTGGACTACTACCGCACCACCGATCCCGAAGGCCAAGCCCGCCAGCGTGAAGCCTTCGCCGCCCACATCGCCTGGGCCAAGCAGTACGACAAGGCCCTGGTCATTCATGCTCGCGACGCCTTCGACGATCTGCTGCAGGTACTCGATTCCGAGGGCGCCCCGCAGCGGGTGCAGATGCATTGCTTCTCCGGTGACGCTGACATTGCGAAGGCCTGCCTGGATCGCGGTTTCTACCTGTCCTTCGCCGGCCAGGTGACCTTCAAAGCCAACGAGGAATTGCGCGAAGCGCTGGACGTCACCCCCAACGACCGGCTGTTGGTGGAGACCGATGCGCCGTATCTGACGCCGGTTCCGCACCGCGGACGCACGAATTCCAGCTATCTTTTGCCCCACACGATTCGATTCATCGCTGATCGTCGCGGCACCGATCTCGCCGAGCTGTGTCAGCAACTCGATGCCAACGCCACCGCCATGTTCGGAGATTGGGGACTCACCGCCTGATGCCTGCCACGCTGCTGGATCCGCGCACCATTCGTCAGTTGGCTGAACGACTGGAGCTGCGCCCCACCAAGCAGCGAGGCCAGAACTTCGTCCATGACGCCAACACGGTGCGACGCATCGTGGCCGCTGCTGGCGTCGAACCCAGCGATGTGGTGCTGGAGATCGGTCCCGGGCTGGGCTCGCTCACCTTGGGCCTGCTGGACGCGGCTGCCTCGGTGACGGCGATCGAGATCGAATCGAGTCTGGCCCGTCAGTTGCCCGAAACAGTTGCACAGCGGGCACCGGAGTACAGCGATCACCTCACTGTGGTTGAGGCCGACGCCTTGAAGGTGGCCGAACTCGCCGATCCGCAGCCCACGGCTCTGGTCGCCAACCTGCCCTACAACGTGAGCGTGCCGGTGCTGCTGCATGTGCTGATCAGCTTCCCGACCGTCGCTCATGGCCTGGTGATGGTGCAGTCAGAGGTTGCTGATCGACTGGTCGCCGAGCCGGGCACCAAGATCTACGGGGTCCCTTCGGCGAAGCTGGCCTGGTTCGCTGCCGCCCAGCGCATCGGCAGCGTGCCACCCACGGTGTTCTGGCCGGTTCCCAATGTCGACTCCGGTCTGGTGGCGTTGGTTCGGCGCGAATCACCGGTTACCACGGCGACTCGGCAGCAGGTGTTCACGGTGATTGATGCGGCCTTTGCGCAGCGCCGCAAGATGCTGCGTTCAGCGCTGTCGGGCCTGTTCGGTTCGGCCGCTGCCGCCGAGCAGGCGCTCCTCGCCGCCGACATCGACCCGCAGGCACGCGGTGAAGTTCTCGGAATTGGTGACTTTGTGCGGATCGCTGAGCACGTGACCCCGCTCGGGGTGGGATAGCCTCGCGGCATGGCATCACCGCTGACAGAGGCTGAGGTCGTCCGGGTACGGGTGGCGGCCAAGATCAACCTGGCGCTGCGCAGCGGATCTCGGCGAGCGGACGGGTATCACCCGCTGGCCACCGTCTTTCAGGCGGTCTCGTTGTATGACGAGGTCGAGGCTCGGCTGGCTGAACCGGAAACGTTCAGCGTCACGGTGATCGGCGATCAAGCCGATCAGGTGCCCACCGATGACTCGAACCTGGCCATTCGTGCAGCCCGGCTGTTGCGTGACCTAGTGGCCACCGAGCCGGTGGGTGCGAACCTGGTGATTCGCAAGTCCATTCCGGTCACCGGAGGCATGGCCGGCGGCTCCGCGGACGCCGCCGCCGCGCTGTTGGCCTGCGCCGTGCTGTGGGATCTCGACGTTTCGCCGGAGGAGATGCGCGACTTCGGTGCCCGGTTGGGGGCCGACGTACCGTTCGCCCTGACCGGCGGCACCGCGTTGGGCACCGACCGCGGTGACCAATTGGCGCCGGTGCTCAGCAGAGGCTCCTACCACTGGGTCCTGGCCTTCAGCGAAGAAGGCCTGTCGACCCCAGAGGTCTTCGCCACGTTCGACGAGCTCGGGCGGGGCAATGACCACGAGCTGGAGGTGCCACCAGAACTGCTGGGCGCGCTCGTCAGCGGTGACCCGGTGGCCCTGGGCAAAGCGCTGATCAACGATCTGCAGCCGGCCGCGTTGGCGATGCGTCCCGATCTGGGGATGATCCTCGAGGTCGGCTCTGAACTCGGCGCCGTGGGCGGCATCGTGTCAGGCTCGGGGCCCACCGTGGCTTTGTTGGCCGCGAACGAGGCCGATGCGGTCGACCTGTCGGTGCATCTGTCGTCGCTGGGGCTGTGTCGCGCCGTGAAGCGGGTCTCCGGCCCCGTACCCGGCGCCCGGTTACTGAACTGAGCCGGTTTGATCGTCGCGTCCGGGCAGCACGCGGGCGATGAAGACCAACCCGGTGAGCAACACGGCGGGAACGAACATCGTGGCTTGAATACCGAGATGCCCGATCAACCAACCCACGATCGCCGGCGCGATCAGGAAAGTGGCGTACCCGAAGCTGACGACGACGGCCAGACCGCGTCCGCCGGCAGAATGCCCGGCCACCGCATACACCTGGGGGGCGATCATGCCGATACCCAGGCCGACCAAGGTCCAGCCGGCCAATACCCACGGCAGCTCAGTCAGCGTTGCCACCATCAGATAACCTGCCGCTGCTCCGACCCCGCCACCGCGGGTCACCCAGCGTCGACCGAAGCGGCTCACGAGGTGATCGCCGAGCAGCCGGATGGTGACCATGCCGGCAGCCATCATGGTGACACCCAGGGCGGCTACCTCCGGAGGTACCCCGGTCACTGTCGTGACGTGCAGGCTCGACCAGTCGGTGGCGACTCCCTCGCCGAGGCCGAAGGCCACCGCCATCAGCCCGAGCAGATAGACCGACGCCGGTAGCCGAGCGGGGCGGCCTTGATCGGTGGTGTGGACGACCGGATCGGTCTCGGGCGTGATCCGGAAGGCGACGATCCACGTTGCCACGCCGATGGCAGCGGCGGTGCCGGTGCTGACGGTGATCGCCGATGTTCCCTGAAGCTGCAACGCCGCAGCTGCGGCGACCAGCAGCGCGGCCCCGATCAGATTGCCCACCGACCACATTCCGTGGAAGAAGCTCATGATCGGACGGCCACGATGCCGTTCGACTTGAACACCGATGGCGTTCATGGCGACATCCAAGATGCCATTGCTGGCACCCAGCAGGATGCCGAAGAAGATGAGCCACCCGAAAGTGGGCGCCTGGCCAACGCCGACGATCCCCACCATGGCCAGCGGGAAGCCGGCCAGGCTTACCCGTCGGGCGCCGATGCGGTCACTGAGTCGACCGGCGATCTGCATGGCGAGTACTGCGGCGAGACCGACGCAGACGAACAGCAGCGAGAGGTATTGCGAGTTCAGAGAGTGGCGCAGCTGCAGGGTCGGAATGGCGGCGGCGTAGGCGCCGATGACCACTCCATTGAACCCGAAGAGCAGCACAACCGCGGTCGACGCCCGCGCCGACCCGAGATCTGATGACGCGGCTGAACTCACCGGGCCACTGTAGTCGCGGCCGACTCGGCCTGCTGGACTCCGCCAGCGGCTATGCCCCGGTGATCTCCACCACCAGCGTGGTGCCGTCCGCCTGCAGGTGTACGCGGCTGGACCACCCTCCCTCGGAGAAGTGCGCATCCAGGTCAGATCCGGCCAGCCACTCGCCCGAGGGCACCGTCGCAGTCAGTGGGGCAGCCACCGATGGTGCGTCACCGGTCGTGGTGGTCGCGAGCGTGGCGCGGAGCTCATCTGCGGACGATTGCGGCAGCTCTGCGACCACGTCTATCCAATAGGTGCTGGGTCCTGGCGCCCGATTCGAGCCAAGGGTTCCACTGGTCCAGGTCGCTGCCGTGACCTCGGACAATGCCGGGATCCGTGACGTCAATGGTTCCAGCTCGTGATGGAGCTTTCCATCACCGGTCTTTTCTGCGTGCACAGTTGATCCTCTGCTTGGTTGGTCGGCTCCGGCTGAGGTGCAGGCGGACAGGAGGAGGAGCGTCGAGGCGAGCGCTGTCAGGAGGGCTTTGATCGGCATCGGCTCATCGCTCCTGGTGAGTTCCGGACGGCGTACTGATGGTGGGATTGTTCGATCCCAGTTCCCACGTGACAACCCGGGTCACATCACCGGAGGTGGGGAAGGGCTTGGCCCACCCGATCTCGCAGAAGCGACCGTTGACATTGTCGGGGGTCTCGCTGGCGATGTCGGACTGACCCTTGTTGAAGTTGTAGTAGTCCTCGGCGTGGACGGTGATCGTCATCGTTGCCGTGTTACCCGATGTCGTCACCTCTGCGCTGCTCCACTGCTGGTAGCCGCCGATGGTCTTCTGCCAGTTTTCGGTGACCGGATAGTGCTGCGTTCCGGACGCCGGTCCGGTCATGGAGAACGATTGGTTGCCCTGCTCGATGAGTTCTTCCGCGCCGGTCATGGAACGACGAATCTCATCATCGATGTTGTGCTGAATCGACGAGTCCTCGGCAGCGGCGCGGTCGTAGTCGATGTGGAATGGTTCGCCGTTGTTGTCCCAATAATGCAAATAGGCTCTCGCAGCGTCGCCGAGACCCGGCACCAAGAGTGCCAATTCGCCCTTTGTTCGCCACTCGGCGGCACTGGCAACATCTTGTGGAGTGGCCGACTGTGATCCCCACACGAAATCCTCGTCCCAATGAATGTCGGGTTTGTGGCCTGGCCCGATCGAGTACCCGCTGGAGGTGGTCGAGGTGTCCGATGGTGAAGCCGGCGCGCCGTTGCTCGAACCAGGGGCGGATCCCTGACCGTCGGAGTTTGAGGATGTCTCCTGGTCGGTGACCTGCTGCTGCAGGAAGGCTCCGCGCTCGCCCAAATGGGTGATGCCGCGCACCGCGAACGGCCGGTCTTTAGTGCGCCAGTCGTGCAGGAACTGCTCTGCATCTGGTCCTCGCCAATCGACGCTACGCAGGAGCTGATCGAGCCTTTTGACCGAATCGCTCAAATCCTGACTGCAGTCGCCGAGGGCCTTGGCAACCCCGCGCATTGCGGTGAGGTTCATTCCTTGCATGGACACCGGTTGCCACCTCGAATCATGGGGATAACAGGAGAAATACTCGCTTCTCCGAAACATGCTTGCGTCTGGTCGCCGATACTATCCCGCACTGGTGGCGGAGGTCATGGAGAATTCAATCCATCGTGGCAACGACGCCCGCTGCGCGTGGTTCAGGCACCCAGTCAGGCCTTGGCGCTACCTCGTTGGGTGTAGAGGCGTGGATTGCTGCTCAGGTTCCGCATGCCGTACCAGGCCAGGTTCACTAGGTGTGCGGCCACCACCGGCTTGGCCAGGCCGTGTTCATCGCGAGTGTCCATCCACCATTGCCCGGCCAGAGCGACCAGGCCCACCAGCATCTGGGCGTACAGCGGCGCGGTTTCCGGGTCCAGCGCACGTTTGGTGAACTCGTCGCCGAGCAGATCCTCCACGCGGGAGGCGATATCGGAAAGGATCGTCGCAAACGACCCCTCCGGTGACGTCGCCGAGGAATCCCGGGACAGGATTCGGAAACCATTGGGGTGATCGTCGATGTAGTCCAACAGCGCCAGCGTTCCCAATTCGATCAGCGAACGAGGGTTGGTGTCCGGAGTCGTGATCGCGGCACGAATCGAATCGTGCAGGGTGCGTACTTCGCGGTCGACGACGACCGCATAGAGACCTTCTTTTCCGCCGAAGTGTTCATAGACCACCGGCTTGCTCACCCCGGCATGCGCGGCGATCTCCTCGACCGAGGTGCCTTCCAGACCCCGCTCGGCGAACAGGGCGCGGGCAACGTCGATGAGTTGCTCCCGGCGCTCGTTGCGCGTCATCCGCACCCGGCTGCGGCGGGCGCGTGCGGTCGTCGGGGTGACGGACATGGCCCAATTGTGGATCCGGCGTCCCAGTCAGCGAAATTGTGGCTTCCCTCGGGGCGGCGCGGCCCTGGTCTGACCGGTCGAGATGCGCGGTTGGCCGTTGGCCCCTAAAGTTGACCAAGGTCGTTAAGCGACGATCATTCCCCGGTTGGTCTGCCGGCAGGGCCCGCCTGACTTTGAATCAGGACTAGCGACGTAGGTTCGACTCCTACCCGGGGAACGACGTCAATCCAGCCAGCCCTAGGGGTGCATGTGAGTGAGAGCGACATCAACGTCACGTCAGTAGCTGCGGTGGTCGTCATGGCCGCCGGCGCCGGAACCCGAATGAAATCGGCCACTCCCAAAGTGCTGCACGAGGTGGCCGGAAAATCGATGATCTCGTTGGCTGTGGACGCCGCCGATGCATTGGCCCCGCAGCAATTGGTGGTCGTGGTGGGCCACGGCCGCGACCTGGTCAGCGCGCATCTGGCAGACATCGCACCGCACGTGGTCACCGCCGTCCAGGAGGAACAGCGTGGCACCGGTGATGCCGTCCGGGCCGGGCTGGCCGCGCTGTCGCAACTCAGCGGAGAAGTGGTGGTCACCTCCGGTGATGTGCCGCTGCTGACAGGACAGACACTGGTCGAGTTGGTGCAGGCACACCGTCGCGACGCCAACACCGTCACCGTCTTGACCGCTCGGGTGCCCGACCCCACCGGCTATGGACGCATCATTCGCGCCGGTGACCAAGTGGCCCGGATCGTCGAGCAATCCGACGGTTCGGCGGAGGAACTGGCTGTCGACGAGATCAATGCCGGCATCTACGTCTTCGACGCCGACGCCTTGAGTAGCGGCATCGGCGCGCTCACCACCGACAATGCGCAAGGTGAGTTCTATCTCACCGATGTGATCACCCTCGCTCGTAATTCCGGTGGCCGGGTGGGTGGCTGGCTCCTGGCCGACTATCTGCAGACCGAGGGTGTCAACGATCGCATCCAGCTCTCCGAGCGCAATGCCGAGGCGAATCGACGCATTCTGCGGCACTGGATGACCGAAGGTGTGACCGTGCTGGACCCGGCGTCCACCTGGGTGCATGCCGAAGTCGATCTGGCTGTGGATGTGACGCTGTTGCCGGGAACCACGCTGGCCGGAGCGACCTCAGTGGCTGCGGGGGCGACCATTGGGCCGGACACCACCCTGATCGACGTCGAAGTGGGCGAGAATGCAACGGTGATGCGAAGCCACGTTGAACTCGCAGTGATCGGTGCCGGTGCGACCGTCGGGCCGTTCAGCTATCTGCGTCCGGGCACTGAGTTGGGTACCGGCGGCAAGGTCGGGGCTTTCGTCGAGACCAAGAAGGCCGTGATTGGTGCCGGAACCAAGGTGCCGCACTTGACCTACTGCGGCGATGCGGTGCTGGGTGAAGGCGTCAATATCGGAGCGGGTACGATCTTCGCCAACTACGACGGGGTCACCAAGTCCACCACCGTCGTGGGCGACAACAGCTTCGTGGGCAGTGATTCGGTGCTGGTCGCTCCTGTCGAGATCGCCCCGGGCTCCTATGTTGCGGCCGGGTCGACTATCACGACCGACGTCGGGCCGGGGGAACTTGCGGTGGCCCGCGGGCAACAGCGAAACATCAAGGGCTGGGTCGAGCGCAAGCGTCCCGGAACGAAAACCGACGAGTCCGCACGGGCTGCCCTGGCCGAGCGCGAGGCAGGAGACAACGGCAAGTGAGCGGTCTGAAGCGAGCCACCGAGAAGCACCTGATGATCTGCACCGGTCGGGCCTTCCCGGAACTGGCCGAAGAGGTGGCATCGCTGCTGGGCACCGAATTGGTGCCGACCCGGAGTCTGACCTACGCCAACTCCGAGATCTACGTCCGCTTCGAAGAGTCGGTGCGAGGGGCAGACGCTTTCGTGATCCAGGCCCACCCGGCACCGGTCAATGAGTGGCTCATGGAGCAACTCATCATGATCGACGCCCTGAAGCGGGCATCGGCGCGACGGATCACCGTGGTCTCGCCGTTCTATCCCTACGGACGGCAGGACAAGAAGCATGCCGGCCGCGAACCGATCTCGGCACGGTTGGTGGCCGACCTGTACAAGGCCGCCGGGGCCAATCGTCTGATGTCGGTGGATCTGCACGCCGCCCAGATCCAAGGCTTCTTCGACGGGCCGGTCGACCATTTGCTCGCGCTCCCGGTACTGGCCGACTATGTGAAGGCCCGCTACGACACCAGCAACATGACGGTGGTTTCGCCTGATGCCGGTCGGGTGCGCCTGGCTGACATGTGGTCTGACGAACTCGGCTCACCGCTGGCCATCATTCACAAGCGCCGTGACCCCAACAAGGCCAATGAGGTCGCTGTGGGTGAGGTCGTCGGTGAGGTGGACGGACGGGTCTGTCTGCTGGTCGACGACATGATCGACACTGCCGGAACGATCTGCCAAGCCGCGGAAGCCCTTAAGGCGGCCGGCGCGCTGCAAGTGATCACTGCTGCCACCCACCCGATTCTCTCGGGCCCGGCCGCCAAGCGTCTCAATGAGTCGGCGATCGAAGAGGTCATCGTGACCAATACCTTGCCGATCCCCGAGACCGTGAACATCCCCAAGCTCACCGTGCTGTCCATGGCGCCTCTACTGGCCCAGGCGATCCAGGCCGTCTTCGAAGAAGGCTCAGTCGCCTCCCTGTTCAACTCCCACTAGTCCAACCCACTCTGCGCTCGGTTTGTGTCTTTGCGCTCGAGATTTCGGGCGCAAAGATCAGGGTTCGAGCGCAGAGTGATTCGTCCGCCTGTGGACGAGGGGATGGAGTTGTGCACGGGGGCGGGGGCTGTGATCGTGTGTGGGGGCGGCGGCCGATGGTGAGGGCATGGCGCTCATCAAGACCGAACAGTTACTCCGCGAAGGAATGGACGCCCGACAAATCGGGCGAAAGGTGGCAGAAGCACAGCTGGTCAAGATCCGACACGGGGTCTATGACGATGCTCCCGCTGATCGTGGTCCGGAAGACGACCACCTGAAACTCATCGCTGCGACAGTGGGGCTGCTTGGCGCCGGCGCGATCTTGAGCCACGTTAGCGCTGGTCTGTTGCACGGAATGCCCGTGCCTCGCTCGGCCCTCGACAAGGTGACCATTACTCGAATGTCGGCTGGTGGCGGACATGTGCACCACCAACTACACGAGTACAAGGCCGCGCTTCGTGACCTGGACGTCGTCGAAGTATCCGGACTCCTGGTGACTTCAGCGACTCGGACAGCCGTCGACCTAGCGCGAACCGCCGGGCTCGCCTACGGACTTGCTGCCTGCGATGTTGCGTTGAGAAGGGGTCATCCTCGTGATGAACTTGCCGAGCAGGTCTCACTGTGGCCACGACGGCCCGGTATGGCCAAAGGACGACGAGCGGCCGCCTTGGCCGATGGCCGTTCAGAGAGCTATGGCGAATCATTGAGCCGACTCCTGATGTGGCAGCTGGGAGTTCCCTCGCCCGAGTTGCAGTGGCCCTGCTGGGTCGATGGTCGACAATTCCGATCCGACTTCGGCTGGCCTGAGCTGGGCGTGCTGGGCGAGTTCGACGGCAAGATTAAGTACGACCAGTTGTTGTCGCCGGGCCAGTCTGCTGCGGAGGTTGTCATGGCAGAGAAGCGCCGCGAGCAGGCTCTCCAGGCCCAATCGTGGTACGTCGTGCGCTGGGGAATGGCCGAACTTCAGGACCCACCCAGGTTCAAGTCACTCCTCGAGGCCGCCTTCCGCAATGCTTCCCGCC
>DMIX01000206.1 GCA_003451975.1 Propionibacteriaceae bacterium | reverse complement strand
CACGTTGTCCAGGCGGGACTCCAGGATGACCAGCAGGTTGTCACCGGTCTTGCCGGAGAGCCGGTTGGCCTCTTCGTAGTAGCGGCGGAACTGCTTCTCCAGCACGCCGTAGGCGTAGCGGGCCTTCTGCTTCTCCTTGAGCTGCAGCAGGTACTCGCTCTCCTTGGTCCGGCCACGGCCATGCATGCCGGGCGGGTAGGGGCGGTGCTCGAAAGCCTTGTCATTGCCCACCAGGTCGGTGCCGAGCCGGCGGGACTTCTTCGTGATAGGTCCGGTGTAACGGGCCATGGCTTATCTCCTTCGACTCAGGGCTTAGACGCGACGGCGCTTCGGCGGGCGGCAACCGTTGTGGGGTACCGGGGTCACATCGGAGATCGGACCGATCTCCAAACCGACCGCGCCCAGCGAACGGATGGCGGTCTCACGGCCGGAGCCGGGACCCTTGACGAAGACGTCCACGCGCTTCATGCCATGATCCATGGCGCGGCGTCCGGCAGCCTCAGCAGCCATCTGCGCAGCGAACGGGGTGGACTTACGCGAACCCTTGAAGCCGACGGTACCGGCGGAGGCCCATGAGATCACCGCACCGGTGGGGTCGGTGATCGTGATGATCGTGTTGTTGAACGTGCTCTTGATGTGCGCCTGGCCGGCGACAACGTTCTTCTTCTCTTTACGACGCACCTTGGTCTTGGCGGTCGAGCGGCCTGCAGTAGCCATTCAGTATCTCCTGATTATCTCGTGCTCACCGGGCCGCTACTAGCGGGCCTTCTTCTTGCCCGCGACGGCCTTCTTCTTGCCCTTGCGGGTGCGGGCGTTGGTACGGGTGCGCTGGCCCCGGACCGGCAGGCCCTGGCGATGTCGGCGGCCCTGGTAGGAGCCGATCTCGATCTTGCGACGAATGTCGGCGGCGACGCTGCGGCGCAGGTCACCCTCGGTCTCGTAGCTGGCTTCGATGTAATCGCGAAGCGCAACGAGTTGCTCGTCGGTGAGTTGGTGAACACGGATGTCGCCACTGATTCCGGTGGCGGCCAAGGTCTCCTTGGCTCGAGTGCGGCCAATGCCGAATACATAGGTCAGGGCGATCTCGACGCGCTTCTCGCGCGGGAGGTCAACCCCAATGAGGCGTGCCATGTGGCAGTTACCTTTCGGGTTTTCGAATCGGTTTCCCGATCCGCGAAGGTGTCTGGCGTGATGCGTCCCCTCGCCATTGCGTGGGCCCCGGCCTTCGTCCGGGGGTGGTCACCGAGACCAAGACCTCGGCGTTGCTATCACGTTGTTAGTTATTCAGTTGTGTGGGTCCGAAGACCGGGTGTTCCGCGTCCCGCGTTCGCCCTTCGACAGGCTCAGGACAGGCGGGGCCAGATCGAGTCGAAACTCAGCCCTGACGCTGCTTGTGGCGCGGGTTTTCGCAGATCACCATCACGCGACCGTGCCGGCGAATGACCTTGCACTTGTCGCACATCTTCTTGACGCTCGGCTGAACCTTCATCGAGCAACTTTCTGACTCATCGCCGAGCACAGGGGTATCCCTGAAGCTCGGACTGGTGGTGGATTCTTGCGGGGTCTTGCTTAGCGGTGCCGGAAGACGATGCGTCCACGACTCAGGTCATAGGGAGAAAGTTCAACGACGACGCGGTCGGCCGGGATGATACGGATGTAGTGCTGCCGCATCTTGCCACTGATCGTCGCGAGCACCTTGTGACCGTTGGGAAGTTCCACTCGGAACATCGCATTCGGTAGCGCTTCGACGACCGTCCCCTCCATTTCGAGGGCGCCTTCCTTCTTCGCCATTACTCCCTATCGCTGGATGTATGTGGGCGCACGCGCCGTAAAGCACAGGTCGTGCAAGGGTCAAGGGTACGCCACCAAGACGGATGCTCCCAAATTGCATCGGATCGAGCTATGATGTGAACATCGTTCTCTCATCTACGTGGAGTTGCCATGGTTACCTCACCCCGGATATCCGGCGCGTGGCCCTACCTCGCGCTGACCACCATAGCCACCCTCGCCTGGGTCGCCGCCACGTTCTACCCTCACCCCGCCGGGGTGTTCGACTCCCCCGCCATCAGCACTTCCGTGCTCCCGACCGTGCTGCTGACCACCGCGGGGGTGTTGGGGGTTCACCGCGGACGTGACTGGCGCACGGCCATCACCATGATGGCCATCCCGCCGTCGATCGGCGTCCTCAGCGCTGCTGCGTTCGATCTGCTGCCAGCACCGACGCTGCCGACCTGGCCCACCTTGGCCGCCCTGCTCAGCATCGTCGCTATAGCCATCGGCCTGCTCACCGGAGCGGCCCTGCGTTCGGTACGACACCGCCTGGTCGCCGCCCGGAGTTGAGCCACACCCTCGACGTGCCCCACGATGAGGGTGCGCCGCCGAGTTTCGACGGCCGTACCCAACGCAGGAGGCGTCCGATGGCACGGATCACACAGAGTTGGCCCTATCTGGCCGGAGTCGTGTCCCTCTACCTGGTGTGGCTGTTGCTGGCCATCGTGCCGGTGGGGTTATCCACCGATGATCGCCAGAATCTGATGTTCGTCTTTGGCAGCCTCGTCGCACCTTTCGTCATCGCCGGCGCCGGCGCCGTACTCGGGTACCGCCGCGGCTACGACTGGGTCACCGTGGTGTCCTGCCTGGTGCTGTTCGTGGCCATCGCCGTCCTCGGGGACTGGCTCGGCCTCGGGCAGGTGCCCTCCTGGATCTCCATCGGGGCAGCCGCACTGGTCTATACCGCGGTGGGTCATGTCGGCATCCTGGCCGCGATGGGGATGAAGCGGCTGGATTCGGCCACCGGACGCTGACCCGGCGTTCTCCCTCAGTGAGACCGCCGATGCGCCCCGGAAGCGGAAACGGCGTAGACTAGTCCGTCGCGCACCCTGCAGAAGGACGACCCGTGGACTCAGTTGTGCCGACACCCAGTTTGCTGGACCGTGAGCTTGCCACCGAACAGGCCCACGTCGACTTGGTCTATAGACATCTGAAGAAGGCCACCAAAGCCGCGAAGAAGGTGGCGGCACACGGCCGACAGCTGTATACCTCCGATGCCCAGACCTGGGTTCGTGAAGAAGCCGGCACCGCTTTGTTCGAACGCGACGCCTTCGCCTTTCAGGCGGCTCGGCGCCTAGCTGAGTTGGACGCTGAGCACGAGGGTTTGGTCTTCGGACGCCTCGATCACACCGACGGCGAGATCCGCTACATCGGACGCATCGGAGTGCGCGACGACGACTACGAACCGCTGGTCATCGACTGGCGCGCCCGGGCGGCGGAGCCGTTCTACCGGGCGACCGCCTCCGAACCGATGGAGGTAGTGCGCCGGAGAGTGCTGCGTTGCCGCAATGACATCGTGGTCGGCATCGAGGACGACCTGCTGGATTCATCGGCTGCCCGCGAGGACCTACCGGTGATCGGCGAGGGCGCCCTGATGGCCGCTTTGAAGCGTGCCCGCGGAACCCGCATGCGCGACATCGTGGCCACGATTCAGGCCGAGCAGGACGAGGCTATTCGTGCCGACTACCGCGGCGTCACCGTGATCGCTGGCGGACCGGGCACCGGAAAGACCGTGGTCGCACTGCATCGCGCCGCCTATCTGCTGTACTCCAACCGCCGGCGTTTCGAGCGCGGCGGCATCCTCGTGGTGGGCCCTTCGGGACTTTTCATGAACTACATCGACCGGGTGCTGCCGTCCCTGGGTGAGGATTCGGTCGTGCTGCGCGCCATCGGCGGTGTGGCGGTGGACTCGCTCGGCCAGGTTGCCTCCCGCATCGNNCCTGCCTCTGATCGAGGAATCGAGCCTGCTGATCACCGTGAAGGGCGAACCGCTGCGGCTCGGCACCACGGAACTTGCCCGGATTCGCCGCGAGGTACTGGCCCGGCACCGGATGAACGCCGGGTTGTCGGCTGCCGAGTCCGCAGTCTTGGACGCCCTCTACGCCCGGTATCCGGAGAACGAGGAACTGGAGTTCGAGGTCTTCAGCGACCTGGTGACCGATTCGGCGACCTACCAGATGTTCCGCAACGCCTGGTGGCCGGCCTTGGATGCTCGCGAGGTATTGCGGCGCCTAGCCGATCCCCAGGTGGTGGCGAAGGTGGCCGACGGCCTGTTGAGTGCCGAGGAGCAGGCGGCGCTGGCGGCGTCCTTCGACTTCGACGAATGGTCGGTGGCCGACGCTGCGCTGCTGGATGAATTGATGGCGATTTTGGGCCCGGTGCCGGTGGACACCACTGCCGAGGAGTTGATCTTCCTGGCCGACGGCACCGAGATGAGCGAGGTGATCACCACCGCTGATCGACTCAGCATTCCTCGCGAGAACGACCCCGACGAGGATCCCTACGACACCTTCGCTCACGTCCTGGTCGACGAGGCCCAAGACATCTCGCCGATGCAATGGCGCATGCTGCGCCGGCGTGGGGCCGAAGCCAGTTGGACGATCGTGGGCGACCCTGCCCAAAGCTCCTGGCCGGATCTCGATGAGGCGCAGCGGGCATTGGACGACCTGATCGGCTCCGCACCCAACCGCCGTTTTCGGCTGAGTACCAACTATCGCAGCCCCGCCGAGGTGTTCGATCTGGCTGCCGAGGTCGTCAAGCGCAGCTATCCCGGAGCCGACCTTCCGCACGCGGTGCGCACCACCGGCATCGAACCGCTGCTGCTCCGTTGCCCGTCGTCACTGCTGGCCGACCGCCTGGAGCAAGTCCTCAGCGAGCTCGCCACACAGGTGGCCGGCACCATCGGTGTGATCGTCGCCCCGACGCGGCTGCCGTCGTTGGTCGACGCCCAACTTCCCATCGTGCGCGCCAACCCGGAGCGCATCAGCTTCATCT
>DMIX01000372.1 GCA_003451975.1 Propionibacteriaceae bacterium | reverse complement strand
TCCGTGAGCTGGAAGGCGCCCTGATTCGCGTCACTGCCTTCGCCAGCCTGCAGCGCCAGGAGGTCGATCTCGCCCTGGCCGAAGTGGTGTTGCGCGACCTCATTCCTGAGGGTGGCGAAACCCAGATATCGTCCACCGCGATCATGACCCAGGTTGCCGACTACTTCGCGGTCACTGTCGATGAACTGTGTGGCCAGAGCCGTACCCACGTGTTGGTCACCGCTCGCCAAATCGCCATGTATCTATGCCGTGAGCTCACCGATCTGTCGCTGCCGAAGATCGGCCAGTTGTTCGGCGGCCGCGATCACACCACCGTCATGCACGCTGATCGCAAGATTCGCCAACTGCTGCGCGAACGACGCAGCGTGTTCAACCAAGTCGCCGAGATCACCAGTCGCATCAAACAGTCTCCGCTGCGTTGATCCACAGATTCTGAACGCACCCTTCAGTTCGGCTCGCGCCGCTGTCTAGGCTCAATCGCGTCAGTCATCGCTCCGCCAAGCGGTCTTACTCCACGACCGAACGGATGCCCCATGAGTCGTCTCACTTCGTTGGCCCTTCTCACCGTCACCGGCACCGCACTGATCCTGGCTGGCTGTAGTGGCCCTCCGCAAGCCGCTCCGACGTTCACACCCACTTCGGCCATTCCCACAGCGTTGCCGACCGTGGCTGAGCGCACCGCATCGATTCAGGGATCCTCGGTGATCATTGCGGTCCGCGAGCTTCGCGTCGCAGATGCAGTGATGACGTTGACCTGGAGCGCGACGGTCGTCTCCGCTGACTTTTGGTACCCGGGACGGTCGTTCGAGGGTCGCTATGACGACGACAAGACCACCACCCAGAACTGGTACACAACCTCAGGGGTAAGCGTCATCGACCCCGCCCACGCCCAGCGCTACCTGCCGGCCCTTACCACCGAAGGCCACTGTGTGTGCAGTTCGACCCCAGTGACCTTCGGGATCCGTGCGGGCCAGACCGGCTACTTCAGCGCCGTCTACCAGGCGGTGCCCGAGGGCGTGGCCACCGTCAGTATCGACATTCCCCACACCGGAACCTTCACCGACATCCCGGTACAACGATGATGCGCTCCGCCGCCCTCGTCGCCACCGCCGTGGCGGTGACTTCACTCATGGCGACCGCTACGCCCGCCTTGGCCGATTCACCCCAGCCCTCACCGACCAGTCCAACAACACCGCCTGCGATCATGAGTCCGTTGCCCGCTGATCCACCCGCTCAATGGCCGGTCCAGCCGATCACCGGATCCCCACAGCGCCTGGTCTTCATCACAGCCTCCACCGATGGGGCCAGCATGGATATCGACGGCACCGAGTTCGTCCTCGCCGCGGATGTTCTCTTTGCCTACAACAAGGCCAGGCTCACCCGCCGTGCCCAAGTGTTGCTTAATCGCGTTGTCGCCAAACTCGAAGCTTCGCCACCGCACCGTTTGCAGGTAGCCGGTCATACCGACTCTGATGGGACCGCTGCCCACAACCGTCGACTGTCCCTCAATCGCGCTGCTGCCGTACGCCGCTACCTGCGCAGCCATCTTTCGACCACAGTCCCCATCACGACTGTCGGCTTTGGCGAGACCAGGCCCCGATTCGACAACAAGACGAGGTCTGGACGGGCCGCCAACCGCCGCGTCGAGATCACCGTGAGGCCGTAGCGGACCGCCACAGTCCCCCGAACGGGGGACACTATCAACAGTGTGGATAACCCTGTGCACAACGCAAGGACCCTGTGTAGGTGCCTCGCAGCGACACAGATCGTCCTCAAATCCTCCCCGTGTAGTTCTTAGTTATCCACAACGCAGGTCCACATCCCGCCACGCGACCTCACCAGCAACTTCGCTGGTTTTCCACCCAATCCACAGGCGCTACTACCTCCATGAATTAGTTACCTATCCATCAGAGTCAAAGTCAGCGGTGTGCACAGTCAACGCGCCATCCAACCATCAACCTCCATCAAACCGCTGATGCAGCGCACCGCAGAGCCCTCGTCCTAGCTATGATCGAACGACACCCGTGTCAGTCCAAGGGGGCAACAGTGAAGATCCGTCTGGAGCGCGACGTACTTGCCGAGGCGGTGCAGTGGGCTGCACGCAGCCTTCCGACGCGACCGAGCGTGCCGATTCTGGCCGGCCTTTTGGTCAAGGCCACCGGCAGCGAAGTTGTGATGAGTAGCTTCGACTACGAGACCTCCGCCCAGATCACCGTGCCTGCCACGGTTTCCGATGAAGGGGTTGCGCTGGTCTCAGGCCGGCTGCTGGCCGATATCGCGCGTTCACTGCCGAATAAGACGGTGGAGATCAGTTCCGACGAACTCCGGATGGAGTTGGTGTGCGGATCTGCTCGCTTCACGTTGCAGACCCTTCCTGTCGACGACTACCCGGCCTTGCCCTCGATGCCGGAGGCCACCGGAGTCATCGCCAGCGAGGACTTCGCCCGCGCCGTCAGTCAAGTCGTGGTGGCTGCCGGTCGTGACGAGCTCCTGCCCGTCTTCACCGGTGTGCGCATGGAGATCGAGAATGATGCGTTGTCGCTGTTGGCCACAGACCGCTACCGCATGGCATTGAAGGAACTGGATTGGACGCCGCGCAGCAGCGCTGAAGGTGCGGCTCTGGTTCCGGCACGCGTGCTTGCGGAAACTGCGAAGTCGATGACGGCCGGGGAGCAGATCACCTTGAGTCTGTCGAGCACCGATGCCGGTGACGGCTTGATCGGTTTCGAAGGCACCGGCCCGGCCGGTATGCGCCAGATCACCACACGACTGCTGGACGGCGAGTTCCCCAAAGTGCGCCATCTCATGAATGTGCAGCCCACCGTCACAGTGCGAGCCAATACCGCCG
>DMIX01000140.1 GCA_003451975.1 Propionibacteriaceae bacterium | reverse complement strand
GATGAGGTCCTGGTGCGCCTCGCGGTGAGCTCGCGTCAAATCACCACGAATCCGCTCCCTCACGTCTGCGTCCACGGCGGCGGGAAGCTCGTCCATGGCCAGGCTCAGTCGCGCCAACAGCACCTCGGCGTCCCGCGGTGCCCCCAAGCATTCGGCGTACCAGCGCAGTTCTTCGCGCAATGCCCGAATCGCACCGGTGCGGAACAGGCCCGCGAAGCTACGCAGCACGCAACGCAACCGGCGAGTGGCGACCCGACAGCGGTGAACGGCGTCGAATGAATCACTCAGAAGGGCCGGCTCCTGGGACTGCAACAGGCCGATCTGGGCGCTCAGATAGCCGCGCACCACCGCCCAGGACTGCGGTGCCGCCGGCTCCTCGTTGGCAGAAGTGGGCTGCTCTGCCAGCGCCCGGGAGAGTTTTGAGGGAGAGGTCGATCGCAGCACCCCCTGAGCGGCCAAGGCAGCCTCCACGCGATCCAACAAAGCCACGTCACCCTCGACCAGTTCGATTTCGGCCTCGGTCCACTCCTGGGATTTTCCAGCAACTCGTGCCCGCATCCGATCAGTGAACTGCCAAGCCAGCAGCCTGTCCGACTCATCGCGCAATTCCCGCTGACTGCGGCTGATATGAACGTCTGCCACCGGATACAGGGCATGCCCGGCAGCGCTGTCGGCAACCAGGTCACGCAGTTGGCGCGGCAGCCGTTCGCCGCCGGGCGGCAGCGCGATCTCCCGGCGGGTGTCGGGATCCTCGGTCGGAAGCTTGGCGTGCCATCCGGCGTCAAGACCACCGCGTCGACGTTGCACCACTTGGCCGACGGCGTTCAGCCGAAAGTCGTAGGTGTCGTAGTAGGTGAACACCAACTCCAAGGCGACGGTCGGCCCGACGTTAACGATGTCATCGAGACGGGGAAGCTCTTCGCCTCGTCCTAACGCGAATTTTCGTTCGGTCTCGATGGCGCTGGCCATGATGGCTCTCAGGTCTCGTCCGTGGTCAGGACGCCGATCTCATCCACCTCGGCGTGTTCCTCAGGTTCGGCCTGATCGCCGCGACCCGAATCCAGCGCCACTTCCTCGTCATCGGGGCCAAGTGAGGAGATCAACAGCACCGGGGTCACCGCCGCGAAGGCCCAGATCGCCAGCGCCGACCAGGCCTGCAATTCCAGCGAGACCGGAACCAGGTCGCCGGCCTGAGCCGCGGCCATCCGTGCCTCGAACGGGCCGGGGCCCAACAATGTGCCGAATCGCCAGCAGGCGAGTCCGGCCAAAAGGCCCGCAGCCACGGCCAGCAGAGAGGTGGGCCAACCCAGCGGGTGGAACCACTTCCAGACCACGAGGCCCAGACCTGCCCCCACTAAGGCTCCGGTGATGCTGAACCAGACGTCGGCGGCGACAATCTGACTCAATCCCTGTTCGCCGATGACGGCCGAGCCATCGGGCTGAATCTGATAGCTGGGAAGAGTCACCACTCCCGACCAGAAGACACCGGCCAAGGCCCCTACCACGATGGAAAGGCCGACCAGCAGCAGAATCCAGGCGGCCAGCGATCCCTGCTGGGAGGGTACCTCCGGTTCTGCAGCCAATTCCTCGGCGACGGTAGTGCTCACAGCGAAAGCCTAGACCACCGGCACGCATGATCGGCGGGCACGACGCAGCGGTGCTCAGCCAGCGACACAGGAGGGTCCCAGCAGTGCCTTGAGGTCAGCGATCAACGGCCGCGACGGTGCCACGCGAAGCTGTTCGTCCAGCTTCCAGATCTTGGACCCGCTCGTCGCCGAGACCAGCCGAACCCGGACTTCAGTGGGCCCCGGATGGGCTTTCAACACCTGACGCAGCTGCTCCACGACCGCTGGGGTGCACCGCACCGCCGGAAGCTGGATCAGTAGCGGCCCTGCGGGCCCCTCGTTGACATCGGGGAAAGCCACTTCCTGGCCGGTCATCTCCACCGCGTCGTCCTTGCTGCGAACGCGTCCTTTGATCCGCACCACGGTGTCGGTGGCCAGCGACAAGGCCACGCTGGCGTAGGCCTTGGGGAAGATCAACACCTCGATGGCGGACTCCAGATCCTCGACGGTCACAATGGCCCACACATCGCCATTCTTGGTCTGTTTACGCACCACCGAGGTGATCATGCCGGCAATCGTGACCATCCCGTCGCGCGGGCCGTCGTCGGCCCGCAGGGCACCGATACTCAGATCTCGGTGGGCGGCCAACACGTGCTCCAGACCCAACAGGGGGTGATCACTGACGTACAGCCCGAGCATCTCGCGTTCGAAAGCCAATCGCACCCGCTTGTCCCATTCGGGAACATCGGGAACCGGGGCCATCGCAAACTTCTCTGATGCACCAGAATCGCCAAACAGATCGTCCTGACCGTTGGCCTGATTGCGCTTCAGATCGATCACTTCGTCGACGCGCCGCTCAAAACACTCCATCAGCGAGCGTCGGGTGTGACCCATCGAGTCGAAGGCACCGGCCTTGATCAGGGACTCGATGACGCGCTTGTTGCACGCCACCAGCGGTATCTGATCCAAGAAGGCATTGAAATCGATCGCTTTGCCCTGATCGGTGCGCGCCTCCAC
>DMIX01000194.1 GCA_003451975.1 Propionibacteriaceae bacterium | reverse complement strand
GGTCTTACCCAGGCCCGATTCGCCGTAGATCATCAGCGGGTTGTACGCCTTGCCGGGGGCTTCGGCGACGGCGACGGCCGCGGCGTGGGCGAAGCGATTCGAGGAACCGATGACGAACGATTCGAAGGAATACTTGGGGTTCAGGCGATCACCGTTGACCGGGCGCGGCGAACCTGTACGGGTGGGTGTGGGGACCTCGAGCGGCGCCGGAGGTTCCTCGACGTCGTCGGCCTCGACCTCCGCCGCGAGGCTGGGGTCGACAGTGATGGCCAGCCGGGTGGGCGTTCCCAGGTGGGCGCTGAGCTGGCTTTCGATGGTGGGACGCAGGCGCGATTCGACACGATCACGGGTGAACTCGTTAGCCACAGCGAGGATCAGCAAAGAGTCGTGCATCGCCACCGGCCTGATGCCACTGAGCCAACCCTTGGTGGATGGATCGGCATTCGTGGTGATGTGCGCCCAGATAGCGGCCAGATCAGGGATGGAAGTGTTCTGTGGCGAGGGCGTATCTGCCATGGAATTCAGCACGCCCCCTTTGCGGCCACGCAGCGACTGTCCACACTCTTTTCCACAGCCTGTGAATGGAGGGGCAGTAGCGCGGGAGATTGTCCCTGTTGCTCTGAGCAACTTATCGGGGTGCTCGGTGGTTGGCAAACCATCTGGGGAAGGATCTTGCCGCGCTGCGGCGTGTCGACTCGACTTGGCCGTCATGGAGCCTTCAGTTTGCCGCAGCCGGGGGGCTCCGCGTATCGTTAGCCAGTCGCCTGTGTGGCACTCGTGCGTCCGAAAGTGGGCGCATAGGTACGAAAACCATCGAACAGTGGAGCATTCGCGTGAGCAAGCGCACTTTCCAGCCGAGTAACCGGCGTCGCAGCCGCACCCATGGCTTCCGTCTTCGGATGCGGACCCGTGCAGGCCGCGCCATCATTTCAGCCCGCCGCCGCCGCGGCCGGGTTCGTCTGGCCGGCTGAGCGGGCAGGTGCTGGGTTCGGAGTCGCGACTGCGCCGAACCGGCGAGTTCCGCGACACCATGCGGCAAGGTGTCCGATGTGGACGCCGAAGCCTGGTGTTGCATGCCCGAAAGGGGCCGTCGGAGTATTCCCGCGTCGGTTTCATCGTGCCCAAGACCGTCGGCAAAGCGGTCACCCGCAACCGGGTGAAGCGGCGGCTGCGACATCTGGCCGCCGAGCGGATCTCGGGTTCGCCCTTCCCCGTCGACCTGGTGGTGCGTGCGCTTCCGGCTGCCACTACCGCTGATCTGGTGGCGGACTTCGACTCCGCGTTGGACACCTGCCTGGATCGGCTCGCAGCATGAAGTATGTGCTGATCGGGCTGCTCAAGGTCTACCGACTGGTGATCTCGCCGCTGTACGGCCAGGTCTGCAAGTACTACCCGACGTGCTCGGCCTACGCCTTGGAAGCCGTGACCGTTCACGGCGCCGCCAAGGGCTCGTGGCTGGCGACCAAGCGTTTGGCGAGCTGCCACCCCTGGTCGCTGGGCGGCTATGACCCGGTGCCAGGAACTCCGGCGGCCGAAGAATGGGCGGCTGAACAAGCCGCTGCGCAACTGAACCAACCCAAGGCGGTCGGCGATCACGCCTGCTGCGATCGGCATTGAGGTGAGCATGATTTCGTTTCTGATTCCGCTGACGCTGTGGGACTCCATCGCGGCCGGTTTCAATGCCGCGATGACGCCGTTGTATTGGGCGGTCTCCGGCATCCTGGTGGGTTTCCATAACCTGTTGACCACCCTGGGCATGCCGACCGACTCCGGCTGGACGTGGACCCTGTCGATCGTGTTCTTGACGGTGGTGATCCGCACCGCGCTGATCCCGCTGTTCGTCAAGCAGATCAACTCCTCGCGCAACATGCAGTTGCTGCAACCGAAGGTGAAGGCCCTCCAGGAGAAGTACGGAGACGACCGCGAGCGCCTCGGCCAAGAGACGATGAAGCTCTACAAGGACGAGGGTGTGAACCCGATGGCGTCCTGCTTGCCGTTGCTGCTGCAGATGCCCATCTTCCTGGCGCTGTTCTACGTGCTGAATAGTGTTGCTCGCACGCCGGAGGCCCCGCTTGGACAGTTCTTCGTCGACAACCCGACGCTGACCGCCTCGCTGCACGACGCGACTATCTTCGGGGCCCCGATTTCGGCCACGTTCTGGCCGCTGGCCGACTCAGGGCTGGGGGCGACGCAGTGGGTTGCTGCGACGCTGGTGGTCTTGATGACGATCGTGCTGTTCATCACCCAGCTTCAGTTGCTGCGTAAGAATATGCCTCCGGAGGCCCTGACCGGCACGATGGCTCAACAGCAGAAGATGATGCTGTACCTATTCCCGGTGATGTACCTGTTCATGGGTGTGAACATCCCGATCGGCGTGCTGATCTACTGGTTGACCACAAACCTGTGGACCATGGGACAGCAGTACATCCTCATTCACAACAACCCCGCACCCGGCACCCCGGCCTATGTTGACTGGGAGGAGCGGATGCGCGCGAAGGGCAAGGATCCCGATGAGCTGGCTGCGAAGCGTCGCGGCGGCCCGCGTCGGACCGCGACGACCGCAGATCCGAGCAAAGTTTCCCGGCAGGGCGCTCAGGCGGCAACGTCTGAAGTCTCCCCGTCCGACGACAAACCGCAAGTTCAGCGACAGGTGATCCAGAGGCAGCAACCGCGCCGGAACACCCGGTCGACCCGTAAGAAGTGACGAAGGAGTAGTGGCGTTGTCAGAAAACCCTGAGCCGATGGAGTCCGAGCCAACCGAGATGGTTGCCGTAGAAGCAGCTGCCGAGACGGTGGCGGAGGTTTCCGAGGATACCGAAGCCGATTCCACCACGACCGAGGATGGCGCTACGGAACCTTCGCGGCGCTCCTCGGTTCTTGAGACCGAGGGCGAGATTGCCGCGGACTACCTGGAGGAACTGCTCGATATCGCCGATCTCGACGGTGACATCGACACCTTCGCTGAAGGCGGCCGCGCGCACGTCTCGATCATCACCGAGAACGACGAGCTGGTGGGTCGTGACGGCGAGGTGTTGGAAGCGCTGCAGGAACTGGCGCGGCTGGCGGTGATGACCGAGACAGGGCATCGCAGCCGTTTGATGCTGGATGTCGCCGGCTACCGCGACAAGCGTCGCAAGATCCTTCAGGGCTTGGCGCAAGATGCGGTCGACTCGGTGAAGGAGTCTGGTGAGGCGGCTCGGCTGGCTCCGATGAATCCGTTCGAGCGGAAGATCGTTCACGACGTGGTGGCCGCGGCCGGGTTGGTCAGCGAGTCTGAGGGTGAGGAGCCCCAGCGTCGAGTGGTCGTCCTGCCGAAGGCCTGAGTGGACGCCGATCCGGCCGGATACTTCGGATCGGAGTCGACGCGGATCCAACACTATGTCGATTTATTGCTCAGTCGAGGAATCGATTGGGGGTTGATCGGCCCGCGCGAGGGCGAGCGGATCTGGGAGCGTCACATCCTCAACTCCGTCGCGTTGGCACCGCTGATTCCCGAGGGTGCGACGGTGGTGGATGTTGGTTCCGGCGCCGGCCTTCCGGGGATCCCGCTGGCGCTGCTGCGGCCGGATTTGTCCGTGACACTGGTGGAGTCAATGGCTCGCCGTTCTGTCTTCTTGCGTGGCGCCGTGGAGGAGTTGGAGCTCGGCACCCGGGTGTCGGTGGCGCGAGTGCGTGCCGAAGAACACCATGGTCGTTACGACCGTGTCGTCAGCCGTGCTGTTGCCGCTGTGCCTCGACTACTGGACTGGTGCGTCCCGTTGTGCGCCCAGGGCGGACGGGTCGTCGCGTTGAAGGGCAGTTCTGTTCGCGAGGACTTGGCTCAGGCTGGCGATGAGGTGCGGAAGTGGAAGCTACACACCGAAGTACATCAACTGGAGGTGCCGGTGAGTGGCGAGGTGAGCTGGGCGTTGGAGGCTTGGCGGCGCTGATGTCCCCGCGCCTGGGTTGGGAACACGAGAAGGGTTTTGGCCCAGGCCGACAGGGCTCTAGGGTGAGGTTTCACGTGAAACATGACGACGTGCAGGAGCGAGAATGTCGATAACTTCGCCACAGGCCGCGAGGCGAGTGGCCTACGACGGTCCGGAGGTCGCGGCCCAACCAGAGCCTGAATCGGCTTCCTCGAGCCTTGCTGTTTCACGTGAAACAGCGCTACCGAAGCCCGTCACCACCCGCACCTTCGTCATTGCCAACCAGAAGGGCGGCGTTGGCAAGACCACGACCGCGGTCAACCTCGCGACCGCTCTTGCGCAAGGTGGGCTCACTGTCTTGGTTATCGACCTCGATCCACAGGGAAACGCCTCCACTGCACTGGGAATCGAGCATGGTGAAGGTGTCGCAGGAACCTACGAGGTTGTCACCGAGGGCGCAGCGATCGCTGACCTTGTGCAGACCTCGCCGGAGGCACCCGGGCTTTGGGTTCTACCCGCCACGGTCGACCTCGCTGGAGCGGAGGTCGGCTTGGTCAATGTGCCTGCCCGGGAAAGTCGCCTCCTGCACGCCCTGCGCGAGTTCCGCAGCTCGTACCAGCCCGACTACGTCTTCATTGATTGCCCGCCGTCGTTAGGCCTGCTGACGGTCAATGCCCTGGTTGCCGCACAGGAGATCCTCATCCCGATCCAGTGTGAGTACTACGCCCTGGAAGGCGTTACCCAGTTGCTGCGTACGATCAACCTCGTCAAGGGCTCGATGAACGACCAGCTTTACCTCTCCACCGTGCTTCTCACCATGTTTGATTCACGAACTCGGCTGGCGACGCAGGTCTCAGATGAGGTACGCAAGCACTTCCCTGTCGAGACTCTGGACGCTACCATCCCGCGCTCGGTGCGGGTTTCGGAGGCGCCCAGCTACGGCCAGTCAGTCATCACTTACCACGCGAGCTCTGCGGGGGCGCAGGCGTACCTGGCCGCCGCTGCAGAGTTGGCTCATCGTGGTGTCGCATCGAAGGAGAATCAGGAATGAGCGCGCCGCGCCGAACTGGTCTGGGTAAAGGCCTGGGGGACTTACTGCAGCGGACCGACCCGGAGTTAGGTACCGCCGAGGCCACCACGACGGCTGCTCCGATTGAGGTCGCCGGAGCTCACTTCGCTGAGTTGCCCATCCTGGCGATCACACCAAACCCCAAACAGCCTCGCAGTGTCTTCGATGAGGACGCCTTGAACGAGCTGGTGGAGTCGATCAAAGAGGTTGGACTACTTCAACCAGTCGTCGTGCGTCCGCTGGGTGAAGGGCGCTATGAGTTAGTCATGGGCGAGCGGCGCTGGCGAGCCAGTCAGCAGGCCGGGCTGGATACGATTCCTGCGATCGTACGCCGCACCGAAGAGGCCGATCTGTTGCGCGATGCCCTGCTGGAGAATCTGCATCGGGCTCAGCTCAATCCCCTGGAGGAAGCAGCTGCCTACCAGCAGATGTTGGCCGACTTCGGCTGTACTCAGGAGGAGCTGTCGGCGCGCATCAAGCGCTCCCGGCCGCAGATCTCCAATACCATCCGCCTGCTGCAGTTGCCGGCACCGGTGCAGCGCCGGGTTGCTGCCGGCGTGCTCAGCGCGGGACATGCGCGGGCCATCCTGATGCTCCCTGACCCCGCTGCCATGGAGCAGTTGGCGACCAGGGTTGTCGCTGAAGGCCTGTCGGTGCGCGCCGTCGAAGAAGTCGTGGCGCTCGGCGAGCACGGCACCAAACGGGCGCCCCGCAGCAAGGACCCGGTGGAGCCATCAGCAGCCGCGGATTCCCTGCAACGCGATCTTGGCGATCACCTCGATACCCGAGTCGTGGTGACCGAGGGACGCAGCAAGGGCCGAATCGTCATCGAATTCGCTGGCTCGGAGGACCTCGAGCGGATTTCCGAACTATTGCTCAAGAGGTAAATAGCTTTATCGACAAATAGTCTTTGTGGGGGACAGCTGTCGGCCCGGCTTGGCGGCATCTGGAGGAGCTCGCCGGCCCGGCTAATACCCGCTGACCGGCGGGGCAGGACTCACGGCGAGCTCCAGATGGTCGACATGGAACGGCAGTCCGGGGTACTGCTGCCAGACGTCTGTGGCAACGAAGCCCAGCTTGCGGTACCAGGCNNAGCCGGAGATTCTCGGCGACGATACCGATACGCAGCAGCTCGGCACCCGCGGTACGGGCCCGCAGGGCTGCTTCGGCGACCAGAGCCTCCCCGAGACCTGCACCACCGGCGGAGGGCCGCACAGCCAGATGGCGCAACTCCCAGCTGCTCTCACGTCGGCGGGACGGCCCGGCGAAGGCACAGCCTAAAACCCTGCCAGCAGGGTCTACGGCGCCAAATGGGTCGAAACCCTTGGCAACGACCGCGGCCAGGTCGTCAAGGCTCCAGAAGGCCGGATTGTCCGGGGTGTTGGCTGCGGTGATGCCGAACTCGGCGGCCACCGAGCCGAAGGCCTCGTGCTCTACGTCCAAGCACTCCTGATACCGCTCAGCTCCGAGATCAGTGATGCGATTCAGCGGAGGTGCTCTTTCCACACATTGTCGACCAACTGGGCGCACAACAGGCCGAAGTCCCAACCGTAGACCTCGACTGCCTGCGGGAACGGCGACGTCTCGGTCATGCCGGGGGCGGAGTTGGCCTCCAGGAACACCGGCGTCCCATCCGGGCGGACGATGATGTCGGCGCGCGAAAGGCTGTGCAGGCCCAGCGCCCGGTGGACGCCCAGCGCAACATCGGCACAAGCCGAGGCGACCGAGTCTGACACCTCGGCCGGAATGATGAAGCGGGTCTCCCCAGCGGTGTAGCGGGCGGTGTAGTCGTAGAAGCCGGAGTTCGGGCGAATCTCGACCGCGGGAAGCGCCACCGGCCCGCCGTCGAGTTCCACCACGCCCACAGCAACCTCAGTGCCTTGGATGAACTCCTCGATGATCGCGACATCGCCGTAGGAGTAGGCCGAGACCATCGCTGCCGGAAGCTCGGCGGCCGACTCCACTCGAGTACAGCCCAGGGCGGATCCACTGCGGGCAGGCTTGACCATCACCGGGAAGCCGAAGCGCTCGGCGAGTGCCGCCACCAGAGTTGCTGCCCCCAACTCCCGGAACATGTCGTGGGGCAGTGCTACCGCATCGGGGGTCAGGATCCCGGCCTGAGCCACCAACGGGCTGGCAATGGCCTTGTTGAAGGTGCGCCGGGCAGCTTGAGCCGACGAGCCGACGTAGGGCACTTCGAGCAGGCTCAGCACCTGCTGCAAGCCGCCGTCTTCGCCGACACCGCCGTGGAACAGCGGAAAGGCCACGGGGTTGTCCAACCCGCGCAGCAGATCGATCAGGTCGGCACTGAGATCGGCTTCGATGACCTCTCGGCCCTGATCGCGCAGCGCTTGAGAGACGCGTCGTCCCGAGCGCAGCGATACCTCACGCTCGTGGGACAGGCCGCCGGAGAGGACGACGATGGGACCGTGCTCTGGGATCTGACTCATGTGGGTTCCTAACTGATGTCCGGGGCGGGACCGGTTTGCAGGTCGTTGTGCCGGTGTTCGCCGGCCGCGATGCCGAAGGTGTGGTTCATCTCCAACTCCGCAGCGATGACTTCGCCCAGGCGCTTGGTGCCTTCCAGGATCCTTTCCGGCGGCGGGAAACAGTACGACAACCGCATATTGCGGCTGCCCCAACCATCGCTGTAGAACGC